>JACDAE010000190.1 GCA_013695595.1 Ktedonobacteraceae bacterium
GCTTCAGTGAGCAATTTTCTGATGGAGTGGGTCCGCGTGGGGTATCGCCGGAAGAGATTTCCGCTCTATTTGCAGAAGGCTGGAGCATCAATTACATCCGTGCCACCCATTTCGAGTTGAGCATAACCAGATATCAGCCACCAGCCTGGATCGCATCCATCACCTATAACGGTTGATCGCGTAGTAGATCTATCTTTTTCGAATACTTAAAGGAGGAAAGCATTGGGTGGGAAAAAAATCCTTGTGACAGGTGGTTCACGAGGGATTGGAAGAGCCACAGTGCTTGCCCTGGCCCATTCGGGTGCACACGTGGCCTTTACATATAGTAGTAATGAAACAGCAGCAGCAGAGGTTCTTTCCGTGGCTGCAAAGGCACCAGGACGCGTTATTGCTGTACGGGCGTCCGTGGAAGACTATGATCGGACAAAAAAGGTGCTTGCCGATGTACAGGCGGAGATCGGTGATCTGGATGGGCTGGTCCTCAATGCAGGTATTACGCGTGATGGGATGCTGGCGATGATGTCGGAAGAGAATTGGGATGATGTCATTGCAACCAATCTTAAGGGCATGTTTAATTATGTGCGGGCTGCGATTTATGGCATGATTCGCCAACGTGCAGGCCGGGTAGTCTGCGTGAGTTCTGTGAGTGGCGGTCGTATCGGCGTTGTGGGGCAGACAAGCTATGGAGCGACGAAAGCGGCGCAGATAGGTTTCGTCAAATCACTTTCGAAAGAGGTCGCTCCATATGGGATCACCGTGAATGCTGTGGCACCCGGTTTTATTGAGACGGATATCTGGCAGTCGATTCCAGAGAGCAAACGTGCTGGCATATTAAAAAGCATTCCACAGGGGCGGCTGGGTCAACCAGAAGAGGTTGCAGCCGCGATCCGTTTTCTCCTATCGGAAGATGCCAGCTATATTACAGGAAGTGTCTTGACAATCGATGGAGGACTTAGTTCTTAGTGCGTACGTGCGTTGAAGAAATGCATTGATAGATAAAGATGTTTTGAAAAGGAGAAACTATCATGAGTAAGTCAGAGTTACATGACGAGTTGAAGGCATTAGTCGCAGATATTATTGAGATTGACGATTTTGGTGATGACGATAACTTTGTGACTCAACTAGGTGTGGACTCGGTAATGGCGTTAGAGATCATGGCGCGTATCGAGAAGAACTATCACATTCGTGTGCCTGAAGATTTTTTTGCGCAGATGAAGTCATTGAACGAGGTTGTGCGGATTACTACAGAGATCATGCAGCCGGTTAATAGCTGAGTGTCTGGTAGGAGAAGATAGTATGTCGCAACGTATTGTGATCACTGGTTTAGGTGTGCTTTCGCCAATTGGCAGTGGATATAAAGAATTCTGGCAAGAGTTGATTGCTGGCAAAGTCGGAACAGGGGCAATTCAGGCTTTCGACACCAGTGCGTTCGATGCACATAACGGTGGAGAGGTGAAGGGTTTTGAGCCTGCGAACTATTTCCAGGTGCTTGATCCGGAGGTTTGTGGACGTACGACACAACTGGGAGTTGCGGCGGCAAGGATGGCTGTAGAAGACGCTGAAGTCTTGCAGGCGGGCTATATGCCGGAGCGCATTGGTGTGTGTATGGGAACCACGATGGGGAACCAGTCGATTGTAGAGGATGAGAATAGTAAGCGTGCACTGAATGGCCCCGAACCAGGATCGGTACTTATCTCACACTTTGTTGAGACATACATTACAGCGGCAATTGCGCAAGAATTAGCGCTGGAAGGCCCCTGTCATGTTGTGCCGACAGCCTGTGCTGCTGGAAACTATGCAATTGGCTGGGGAGCCGATATGATCCGCGATGGTCTGGTTGATGTGGCAATTGTTGGGGGAGCCGATGCAATGTCTCGAACAGCTTTTGCCATCTTTCATCGTCTAGGCACGATTGCGGAACGAGTTTGTCAGCCATTTGATCGAGACCGTAAAGGGATGCTCGTGGGTGAAGGTGCGGGCGTAATCGTCTTAGAAGATTACGAAAAAGCGATGAAGCGGGGTGCGAAGATCTATGCAGAGCTGCTCGGCTATGGCCTGGCCTGCGATGCGCATCATCCCACTACTCCTCATCCCGAGGGGATAGGAGCGCAATCTGCAATGCGCCGAGCACTTCAAGAGGCTAACCAGGCACCGGAGACGGTTTCATATATTAGCGCCCATGGCACTGGCACCCGTGCAAACGATTCATCGGAGTCTCTAGCTGTACGCAAAACTTTCGGTGAAAGGGCAGACCACTTGCCCGTAAGCTCGATTAAATCCATGCTTGGTCATACCATGGGAGCGGCAAGCGCGATAGAAGCCGTTGCCTGCGCATTAACCATTCGGTACGGCGTTATTCCACCTACGGCCAATTATCAGGTCAGTGATCCTGCATGTTTACAGTATGTTGTCCCTAATCAAGCGCTTGAGAGACCAGTCGAAGTTGCCTTAAGTAATTCTTTCGCTTTTGGCGGAAATATCTCCACAATTGTGATGAAGAAGGTATAGCTATGTCAAAATACAACGGACCAATAGTGATTACAGGCATGGGGGCTGTGAGTCCTTTTGGACTGGGTGCGGAAGCTGTCTGGCAAGCACTAGAAAAGGGAGAGCGCCGGACGCAGGTCCTGGAGCCGATTGGTCTAGAGGATCAATCGATATTGGGGTCGAAAGTTGGGGAGTGGAGTCCTGCCGATCTTCTGGGCAAGCGTGGTTTGCAATATATGCGGCCCAGTTCACAGTTTTTGTCGGGGGCATCAGTGCTGGCATTGCGCGAAGCCGCGTTGACGGGTGACGATGTTCTACCAGATGATCTGGGCGTTAGCATCGGCTGTAATCTGGGGGGATTACAGAGCATCGCTGACTACGACTATACAGCGATAAAAGAGGGTCCGCAATATGTGAGTCCGATGGAGGCACCAAACACGCTGGCTAATGCCCCTGCCTCTCACCTTGCCATTCGTTTGAAGGCCCGTGCGTTTAACACAACTCTTGCCTCCGGGCAATGCACAGGCCTGGACACGCTGGGATATGCCGCCAAGGCCTTGCGAGAGGGACGTGCGCGTCAGGTCGTTGCGGGTGGCGTAGAGGAACTCAGCCAGGCGGTCCTCTGGGTCTATCGCAACTCAAACGTGTTGCCAACTGAGCGCATAGAAGATGCAGGTCGCCCGTTTGATAGTGAGAGCAGCGGCTGGCTCCCCAGTGAGGGGGCCGCAGTTCTGATTGTAGAGCGCAAAGTGGATGCTCTGGCTCGTGGAGTCCGCCCGCTGGCAGAACTGGCCGGATGGTCAAGCGCATTTGCCCCATCGTCAGCTTTGGAGAAGCGGGCAAGCGTCCTGCGGAGAACTGCATTGCAAGCGCTGGGAGCGGCAGGTCTGACGCCCGAAAATATTGATGTGATCGTTTCAGGAGCAAGTGGACTCAAAGCGCAGGATCAGGTCGAAGCGTTAGCGCTACACGATCTGCTGGAGAACAATCCGCAGGTATGTGTGACCGCGATTAAGGGAACCCTTGGAGAAATGTATGGCGCGAGTGGTCTGTTCCAGGCCCTGGCCGCTGTATCGATGCTTGGTGCTGGCATCGTGCCGCCTACGATAGGTGGGGGGCATCAGCATCTTGCTGTGTCACCGGTTAATGGTTTACTCACGGAAGCTCGCGCGTGGCCGGGAAGCAAAAAGGGTACAACATTATTGCTTGCCCAGGATCTTTTTGGGTCAACGAGTGCTGTTGTGATACGGGGATATCAGGACTGATGAGAGAGAGAACGCGATGAGTAGTGTGCTGGGATTTGATGATGTATGCCGCCTGCTGCCACAAAGCTACCCTTTCATTATGGTGGATGTGGTGGAGGAGTTGCAGCAGGGAAAGCGTATCGTGTGTCGCAAAAACGTCACCGGGAATGAGTGGATGTTTCCAGGCCACTTCCCGAAAAGAGCGCTTTTCCCTGGCGTCTTATTGATCGAGGGTATGGCCCAGGCTGCCATTCTGCTTTTGCGATCTGACGATTCATTGGTGATAGCAGAGGATGCAACCTACCTCCTGGCTAACGTGAAAACGCGTTTTCTCAAACCAGTGGTGCCAGGAGATCAGCTTCGCTATGTATGTGAGGCAATCAAGTTAGCTCCTATGGGGGGAGTGATTGAAGCGGAAGCGTTTGTGGATGGAGAGGTGGTAGCAAAGGCCAACCTTACTTTTGCCGTTCAAGGTCATAACGAGTGATGGGTTGTAGTCAGAGTTGGCAGATGATACATGTGCTGACGCATCTGTGCTATTCCCTCATCTGAGAAGAACAGGAGAACAGAGTCCTATGCCTCTACTTGAAGGGAAAACCGCCCTTATTTTCGGCGTTGCGAATGATCGCTCTCTTGCCTGGGCCATTGCTCAGGCTCTGGCAAGAGAAGGGGCACGCATTGTCATCGCTTATCAAGAGCGTATGGAAAGATTGGTGCGTCGATTGGCTACCGAGATTCCCGATACTCTTCTCGTTCGATGCGATGTGCAGGACGATCAGCAGCTAGATGCCGTCTTTGCGGAAGTTGCCGCGGTTTTTGATGGCGGGCTTGATATCTTGATTCACTCTGTTGCCTTCGCTCCTAAGCAAGAGCTGGAAAACCGCTTCTGGCAAACCACACGCGAAGGCTTCCAGACGACTATGGATATCAGCGCATATTCACTTGTCGCTATGGCCAGACGTGCATTACCCCTGATGCAGGCAAGAGGCGGTGGTAGCATCCTCACATCAACATATATGGCCAGCGAGCGCGTCATATCTGAATATAAAGTCATGGCTATCGCCAAATCAGCTCTGGAGTGTAGTGTTCGCTATCTTGCTGGCGAACTCGGCGAGTACAATATTCGCGTCAATGCAGTCTCCCCAGGCCCTGTAAATACCCTCGCCGCCCGTGGTGTCTCAGGGTTCATAGACTTTCTTGACGACTTCAATAAAAAAGCACCCTTGCATCGTATTGTCGAGCAGAGCCAGGTTGGTGACGCAGCTCTCTTCCTCTGTAGCCCTCTCGCTAATGCTATCACAGGCGAAATCTTGCACGTCGATTCTGGCTACAATATTATGGATACTTTTGCCTGATCTTATAATTGCTCAAACGCTCGGTATGTATGAGTCATCCCGAATTTTTCAAACGGGCGTTTGATCGTCTCTGACCGCTGATGCTCAGATGCTCGCCGCTGCGCGGCTCGCCAGTTTTATGAGGGTTGTGGGGGGGGGGGGGGGG
>JACDAE010000202.1 GCA_013695595.1 Ktedonobacteraceae bacterium
CGGGGCGTATGCAAGGTGACGCCCCTACCCTCAATCATTGACGTTTGACAGAGCACGACCCTGTTCTGCTATAGTTTGATTGTTCGCCTCTCGGTATCCGCCTGATACGCTCCCAAAATCACTTTGAGCACAAAGCAGAACAATGCACAAAATAGCCATACATGGTCTCTCTCAATGATCCCCTGGGGCTATTCTCTTTAACTCATCCGAAAGTTTTAAAACTCATACTATATTTATACTACTCTTGCCTCATGTGTTATAATTACATTAAAGTAACTGAAATAATCAAACACATGAACTGGTAATTCTCGCATCTCTTGCTTGCTAAGGAAAGGGTTGTACTATGCATGAAGAGTACCGCGCTATAGAACATGGTGATTTTCAAACAATCGTCAATACTTTCACACAGGGATTGCGCGAACTTCCCACGGATTATGTATCACGCGTCAAAAATTTTCTCACAGAGTATCTTGGAACTCCACACCATCCTGTACCTTTCGGAGGGCGTGTCAAAGATTTCGAGCAGCTAAATGCATGGCTCTCTAATGCTCAGGCAAACCCCTATATGCTGCTGGCAGCCCCCGCTGGTCGTGGTAAATCTGCTTTGCTCTTACGCTGGTGTCAAAAACTACTTGCGCAACGCAATCTGGCCGTTGCTTACTTCCCAGTTAGTATTCGCTTTCGTACTAATCTCGCAGGGGTAGCCTTTCCTTCACTAGTGGCCCTTCTTGCCTCACTGCATGGTGAGAAGGTTCCTACCGACCCTAATCTGCACGAAGATATCTGGCGTGGTCTATTTACCGAATATATAAAACGTCCCTTGCCAGATGGGCGCTCCCTACTCCTGGTACTGGATGGCGTTGATGAAGCAGCCGATTGGTCTGCCGGACCCAATCTCTTCCCCCTGGACCCTCCTGCTGGACTCCACATCGTTCTCTCCGCTCGCTACCTGGCAAACGACCAGGATGCCACAGCCTGGTTAAAGCGCCTTGGTTGGACACGTCCCGGCCTGGCTCGTACGCTAGAACTCTATCCACTAGATCGCACAGGGATCGCTAGCGTTCTGATGCAAATGGGCTTCCCTCTAGATCTTCTCAGCTCACGCATCAATATTGTCTCTGAACTTTATCGTTTGAGTGAAGGTGATCCTTTGCTTGTGCGCCTGTATGTCGATGATCTGTGGGAACGCGGTGAAGCGGCGGTACGCTTCCAGCCAGAAGATCTACAGGCCATCCATCCTGGTCTCTCTGGATACTTCGAGCGTTGGTGGAAAGACCAACGCCTGCTATGGAGCAAGGAAGCTCCTCAACGCGAGGCTACTGCTCAGATCATATTAAACCTGCTGGCAGGTGCTCTCGGACCATTGAGTAAAAAGGATATTTTGAGTCTCACTCCAGGTGAAACCAATCTCCAGACCGGTGGAATCGAACAGCACCTTATCCCACTGGCCCGCTTTGTGACTGGCGATGGGGTACGCCAGGGTTATGTATTCAGTCATCCCCGACTGGCAAACTACTTCCTTGAAGAGCGCCTGAACAATGAGGAGCGTCAGACAGTAGAGCAGCGTTTTCTGACCTGGGGTGAGCAAACATTGGCTGCCTTGAATGAACACAGTCTGTCACCAGAACAGGCATCGCCTTACATCATTCAATACCACGGCGCTCACCTGGAACGTGCTCAGGCGGCGGCACCCGCCCTTCTTGCATTGGTCAGTAACGGTTGGCGACGTGCATGGGAGAAGCTTGATCGAGCCAATGCCGGCTTTCTAGGCGATGTTGAGCGAGCATGGCGAGCAGCCGAACGCGAAAACAGGCAAGCCATAGATGCCGGACAAACACCACCTTACCTGGGCGATGAGGTACGCTGTCTCCTCAGCCAGGTCAGCATCAATAGCGTAACCAGTAATATCTCACCCCGGTTGATGCTAGAGGCAGTGAAAACGCATATATGGACCCCTGCACAAGGATTAGCGTCTATACGCTTGATTAGTGACCTTACGTCACGTGCACGAGAACTCGTTGGTCTGGCTCCTTATGTTCAGGAACCATTGCGCACCGACATTCTACAAGAAGCTCTTGATACGATAGCCGCGATCGATGACGAGTACACGCGCCTTAATACGCTGGTTGAGCTAGCACCTGGCGTCTCTGAAGAACTTCTCTGGCAAGTATTGGAAGTCATTCCCACTATAGAAGATGAAGCTGATAGAGCCGGCGTACTGGCAGAACTGGTGTCGGCCCTCTCCCCTTATAAAGCTCTTTTGGAGCAAGCCCTTAACCTTATAGAGGAGATGGACGAGGGAGAATATCGCGCCCTCGCACTGGAGGGCCTGGCTCCCAGTTTCGCGCAAGATCAACATACCCGTGTATTACAACTTGTTGCAGACATAGGAGAGGAAAGATATCGTGCGCTGGTATTAAAAGCTTTAATCCCTCACCTTAATGAGAGCTTGCTTCAGGATGTTCTACAACAGGTACGTGTTATGCAGGATGGCCTCTCGTACCTGCGACTACTCGCTGAATTGGTACAATATCTACCAGGCTCACAACAGGCAGATCTGGTACAAGAAGTACTGGCGCTGGAACAAGATATCGATGATCGGGAATACCGCATCGAAGTTTTGGTAAAACTAGCCCCTTTCTTGCCCGAAAAGAATCTGGCACAGGCTTTGCAAGAAGTAGCCTCGCATTGGGATGAAAGCTATCAAGCTCGTGCAATGGGCGACCTGCTTCCATACCTACCAGAAAACCTGTTGCCTGAATTTCAGCAGATTGTGCTGGCAATGAAAAATGAGCAGTATCGCGTCCAGGTGTTACGGCAACTTATACCTTGCCTCTCAGAAGAGCTTCTGGAGCAGACCCTGGATAGTGTACAGGCTATCTGGGATGAAGGCTACCGAGCAGAGCTATTGGCACAAATCGCTCGTTACGCCTCTAAAGACCAGCTTCCCCACTTATTAGAGATTGCAGCAACCGTCAAAGATCTGGGCTATCATGTATGGCTACTAGCAGATTTAGAAGCTCCCCTGGCCCACAAATTGCCAGGAACAGCCCCCGATATGCTTATAATATTCCAGGAAATTATCAGCAAGGAAGAAAGGCTGCAGATAGTATTGGCAATAGCTCCTCGTTTATCAGAGCAAGCTTTAGCAAAGTTATTTAGCTTTATGTTACCCAAAATATTCGGTTTTACATGGGGTGTTCAGAGTGAGGAGAGCCGTGCTCATATACTTACAAAATTAGGAAGCCGCTTACCTGATGACTGGCTAGCAACCGCCATAGAGGCGGCACGAATGATGGAAGATGAGATATACCAGACACAAGCGCTGGTCGCTCTGGCCCCGCGTATTGGAAAAACATTGCTCTCCGAAGCGCTCAATATTGTCCGCTCAATGAAGGATAAAGCAAAACGTTCACAAATTCTAGAAGCTCTGGTCTCCTCACTGCCAGACACACAAAAGAGTACACGTGTGCAGGAAATGTTGCAGATACTTCAGGTTATTAAAGACGAAGTGCAGCGTATAGAATTCATTAGAGGTTATGCTCCTTATCTACCCCAAAAATTGCCAGATGCCAGTATACAAAACCTGCTAGAAGCAATCCAGGCTATGATAGATCCGGAGAATATCGTCCAGACATTGAAAACCCTGAGTCCAGTTCTAGCAGAAAATCAATTTGAAAAAGTGCTAGATCTAGCACAAAATATGCATAATAGCCAGGAACAGGCGCTATTATTGGAAGCTCTAGTCCCACACATACCTGAAAGATTGTATTCGCAGATGCTACAGCGAATACAATCACTCACAAATGAACGCTGGCGCACACGTGTCCTCACTACAGTAGTGGCCCATGCACCTATAGATGTTATTACAGGCATGTTGGAGATTGCACAAAGTAACAATGAACGTGCAGAAATATTGGCGGCCCTGGTACCTCGTGCTCCAGAAGGTGCATTTTATCAATTGTGGGAAGCGCTACAAGCAATCCCCGACGAAGGAAGGCGTGCATTGGTACTGGGAGCACTGGCTTTGCGTATACCAGAAGGCTTCTTCCCTCAATTATGGGAGGCAATTCAGGCCATCACTAATGAAGATGGTCAGATTGGAGTACTGAGGGCGCTTGCCCCACATATGTCGGATAACCTCTTCCAACAAATATGGGAAGCGGTGCAGGCTATCAAACACAAAAGAAAACACCAGAGCTTGCAAGAAACATTGATGCCCTATGTGCCTGAACGTTTCTTTTCGTGGGTCTGGGAAGAGCTTCAAGACTATCCAGACGGAATAGTTTACAATCAGATACTGGAGGCATTGGCAGCACGTGTTCCAGAAGAATTCTTTCTCTCATTTCTAATGGTAGTACAAGAAATTCCCAACGAAGCAGGGCGTGGGCAGGTATTAGAAAAGCTAGCGCCGCACGTACCCGAACACTACTTTCCTCAATTCTTCATAGTAGTACGTGGAATGCCATACGAAGGAGCACGCGTAGCAACCCTACGAAGCATCATTCCCTACATTCCAGAAAGTTACTTCCCGCAAACCTGGAAGGCTGTGCAGGCGATACAAAGCAGGTTATTGCGTACCGACCTGCTGCAGGATCTGGCTCCTCATGTCCCCAAAAAATTCCGCACGCGTTTCTGGAAAGACATACGTACCATGGTAGATATAGGTATGCATCCGCAAATCTTCAAAGCACTGCTCCCTTATCTCGTTGAGGAAAGGTTCACTGAAGTCCTGGAAATAGTACAGGAATTGCCCTATGGAGACGCGCTGGTAGAATTGCTAACCATCCTGGTTCCGCATCTTTCTGAAGAGCAATGTGTCATCGTGCTTGAAATTCTATCCTCCACTCCTGGATCGTTTGTACAATTCACATGGACCAACAGGCAACAAATACGTGCACTGGCCGTGGTGGCTCCTCATCTCTCCACAGAAAAATCATTGCCTATAATAACTGCCCTCTTAAAATCAGCACGAGAATTGAGTGGAGAGGAAGGCCGAACATGGATACTTATGAAACTGGCTTCCAATATACCGCAAGAACTGTTGCAGGAGATGCTAGAAACCATCTGGTCATTCACAACAAGACAATATCGGATGCAGGTATTACATTTTCTGATTCCCACCCTTTCACAAGCTACATGGATAGAAGTACTCGAAATGGTGAGCGCAAAGATGCGTGCTACTGGCGATGCAACCTGGGCATTGGAAGTATTGGGGGCAGCCAGCTCCCTTGCTCAACCATCTCCATCGATCCAACTTTATGCAGTTTTACACGAAGTCTTACGCCTCCTGTCTCAGCATGAGCGTCGCGAAACACTGTCCGATCTCGTGCTGCTGGCTCCAATCATTCATACATCAGGTAACGAGAAGGCCATACTAGAAAGTTGTAGTGCAGTTCTAGAGGTTGGATATTGGTGGCCTTAAACGTGGATATGAGATAGTAACTTCGTAAAAATAACATCATCATGGAGTTAAAGGATGATTTCTTTAGCAGAGAACGTTACAATATTATAGAGAATAGATAAGTTAAAAATATTGCAGATGTTGTCTGCACACGAGGAACTTCACTATGTCGAATAACTCATTTTCCTCAACATCCGAAATCGGAAATACAACGGAAGACCATCTCGTAGAGAAAAACACTCAAATATCCTTGCCCTCTATAGTCATCATCGGAGCAGGCTTTGGTGGCTTACAAGCTGCACGAGCATTGGGTAATGCTCCCGTAAAAGTTACGGTCATTGACCGTACAAATCACCATCTTTTCCAACCACTATTATATCAAGTGGCCACGGCTGCCCTATCTCCGGCTGATATCAGTGCACCAGTACGTCATGTGCTCAGGAATCAGAAAAATACCAACGTTATCCTGGCAGAAGTGGCTGGCATCGATGTAGCCAACAAGCATGTGCTGATGCACGATAAGTCTCTCTCTTATGACTACCTGATTATTGCTACTGGCGCACGTGAGAACTACTTCGGACACGATGAATGGAGGTCGCTTGCTCCTGGCCTGAAATCGATCGAGGACGCGACAACGATACGGCGCAAAGTCTTATTATCCTTTGAACTCGCGGAGCAAGAGAGTGATCCTGAGCGTGTCAAAGAGCTATTGACCTTTATTGTCGTTGGCGCAGGGGCGACGGGCGTTGAACTGGCAGGCGCAATAGCCGAAATATCACACAAGGCATTAGCGGCTGACTTCCGCCATATTGATCCAAAGCAAGCACGTATCCTTCTCATCGAGGCAGGACCACGTATACTCCCAGCATTTCCTGAAGCCCTCTCTCGTAAAGCTCATCGAGAACTCGTCAAGATGGGCGTTGAGGTACAGGTGGGATTAGCGGTTTCCAATATTGATACATCGGGGGTAACAGCTGCAGGTGAGCATATTGGATCGCAAACAGTCATCTGGACTGCTGGCGTCCAGGCTTCACAGGCTGGTCAGTGGTTAGGAAATGAAACCGATCGCGCCGGGCGCGTCAAAGTTTCTGAGTACCTTACTATTCCAGATCATCCAGAGGTGTTTGTGATTGGAGATACGGCCCTGAATATGCAGGATGGCCGTCCTCTGCCCGGTGTCGCTCCTGTTGCCATGCAGCAAGGTCGTTATACGGCTGCCACTATCAAACAACGCATAACAGGCAAACCCGTGCTCCCTTTTCGCTATCATGATAAAGGCAGCATGGCGACCGTAGGACGTTCTTTCGCCATTGTAAAGTTGGGACCACTCCAGATAAGCGGTTTTCCAGCCTGGGTTACCTGGATGGCCGTACATATTATGTACCTGATCGGCTTCCAGAATCGGCTTCTTGTCATGATGCAATGGGCATGGGCCTTCCTGACCTTCCAACGTAGAGCAAGGCTCATCACACATATGAATCTGTTCATGCTACCTGTAGAACTCCATAGCAAACCTGAACTAAAAGATGATGCACCACCCACTGCTGTAGATGAGGCTGGCGATGCTTTGCAGGCTCAATCTTTGTAACTAGTACATAGAGGGAGAAATGAATCCATGATAGTATAAGAGGATGAGCAAATCGAGAAAGAAATTGAAGAGGAGACACTGATGCGAGATCGTTTAGCAGAAGTTATTCAACTGCGTGAAACGGGACGGGCCAAGCAAGATCAAGCCATTCTGGAGAAAGCACGAACGCTCCTTTTAGGCCTGGTTGCTGCCTACCCAGATGATGCCGAAATCACCTTCCAGACCGCAGTGGTGCATGACAACCTGGGACTCGAACGAGAATCCATCCCCTTCTATCTCAAGGCTCTCGACCAGGGACTCGCTGGACCAGATCTTGAAAGAGCCTTAATGGGCCTGGGAAGCACGTACCGTGGATTAGGGGAGTATCAGCAAGCGAAGGAAACATTACGTCGAGGAGTGAGAGAATTCCCTCGCAACCGGGCCATCCAGGTCTTTCTTGCAATGACCCTGTACAATTTGCAGGACTACAAAGAGGCGATGGAACTTGTTCTGACCACTTTGATGGAGACCACCTCAGACGAAAAGCTTCAGTACTTCAAACGAGGTATTTCGTACTATGCACTCCATCTTGATGAAACGGCGTGATGCTCTCATCGCTCTGGCTCAGCACCACGGATGGGTCGTCAGATATCAGGATGAGGTGTGGTGGAGCAGAGTGAGCCAGCCCAATTTGCACAGTTGGAGTGAAAAGAACGAGCCACTTCGTTTGCAAGATCTGAGCAAGAACAAGGGCGACCCTGATCCAAAGGCACTTGCTTGCTACAATATGCTTGAGGCCGAGAGTGGTCTCATGCATCTTCGCTTCGTATCAGGCCGCCCTGTCAGTCAGGTCACCACGGATTTTCTAGAGTGGTTATGCGAGCAGGTTCAGGCGCAAGGTAAGCAAGTCCTCGTGCTGATTTGGGATAACTCCTCCTGGGATCTGAGGAACAGACTGAGCTTCTGATACAAAAGGTCGCATAATGCTGCACGAAGCAGTAGATGCTCACTCCTCGCGAGAGAGAAAGAGCGCAAGAATGGACCAATCTCATCGGCGTGTTGCTGATATACTGCTTATCACCGATCGGGAAAGGGGATGCCATGAACTATCGCGCATGTATCCAGGCGAGTCTTGATTACATCGAAGATCACCTGA
>JACDAE010000229.1 GCA_013695595.1 Ktedonobacteraceae bacterium
CGCAGCATCTCCTGCACCACCTGCGCCTTAAACTCGGCAGTATACTGTTTTCGTCTTGTCGTTCCCATCAACCAACCTGTCCCGTAGTCTCGCCCCAATGTTTGTCCGATTTCTCTGGGTCATTATACATGATGGACAGAATGAAATGCTAGGACGTTTTCAGCGATTATCACCTAACGTTGCTCTATTGCCTTCTATATTCACTAAGACTGCATTAAACAGATTACAGCAAGCACTGGAAGATGAAAGTCGCCCTGATCAACAGATCACAGCCGCACGAGCGTTGGGTGGCATGGGAGATATTGTACTAGATCTCACTCCTCTCATGGATCTACTGCATAAGGGAATAGATTCCAAGGCCAGGGTAGCAGCTGCACATGCCCTTGCTGTCTTGGAAAGCGGCGACCAAGAGCATCCAGGCCATGAAGAGCTTCGCATTGGGTTATTAGGGAATGACATCATCTTAACACGAATCATAGCAGAGGCACTCGTTGAGGCAGGAGGGGTCGCTTTTCAACTCATTGTTCTAGCAGCAAATGTAGCTTCCAATGACGATGAAACCCGTAGGATAGGCACCTTAGCATTAGGTGGTGTAGGGCCACGAGCAAAGGATGAGCTTACTCTACTTTTAAATGATCCCAATCCTATAGTGGCAAGCACAGCAGTAGAAATGCTTAATTTTCAGGGAGAGAGTAGTGAAAGCCTTATGCCTGTTTTGCTACGAATGGCAAGAGAAGGCGCAGAGTCTGCTATAATTGACCGCGTCTTGAAAACACTCCTTCCTTATTCCCTAAGAGAACTGGGATTTCAAGGTCGCCTTCTAAAAGGCGTTATTGTTATTATTCCACCTTTAGTCACGATATTAGCAGAATCAGGTAGTGCAAGTGAAACACAACGTCTAGCTAATGGAGGTGTGTTTCAGATTGCAAAATATCCTTTGACAGTAGCTGAGTATGCCTGTGCCGTACGAGATAAAGCAGTAGTTGAGCCAATTGATTGGGAATACCAGTTGAAAAGGCTTGAGCACCCTGTAGCCCAAATCTCCAAGGGGGATGCTGAAGAATATGCTATCTGGTTGGGAAGGCTCACAGATCAACCTTGGCGCTTACCAACCGTAACTGAATGGGAGAAAGCAGCCAGTGGTACAAAGAGAACTGTTTATCCTTGGGGCAATTTTTGGGATCCTGAGAAGGCAAATACATTTGAAAGTCACCTGAATACAACAACACCTGTTGGATCTTATCCAAGTGGGGCTAGCTCTTACGGTTGCCAGGATATGGCTGGAAATGTAGAAGAGTGGTGTGACTCCTCACATCCGGCTGGTGCATTACGTGGAGGCTCTTATCTCTTGGGAGAGAATTTCGCTCAGACTACCAATCCTGGTCCTGATACAAGTGACACAATTTCTATACGTGGCATTGGTGCTCGTCTTGTAAATTCTCTTTCTCCGGAAAGAAGCTCATCCCAGAGATCAGGGGCCACTCTGAGAAGATCAGCTCTAAAAAAAAGGCCGAGAATACAGAACTAGGAGCGCTGCAACCCAATTCTGTAATGAGATTCACTTTGCAGGCAAGGACACATACTTGATAGTTGCGGCGATCCATACCCATACTTCGCTCCGCTGGTTTCAGATGCCACCACGCCCACTAAAAATGCCCGATAGATTTCTTATCCAGTTCCGTTGGTCTGGCTGGTTCGCTTGCGCCTCTGCTGGTCGCTCGGAGGCCACCTTGTCCCATTGCTTACAAGCTGTGGGGTTATCAAAACGCCCATTGTATACCATGAAGCCTGAAGTAGAACGGGATTATCCCTCTAAATTACACGACAAATTCGACTAGGCGGATGGTCTCACTACATCGCCTAATTTGTTAGGCGGGGAATCATCACCTTGGCAATCTTACAATAATCAGACACGATTGTCTACTCATTCATCATGAGTTGCATGAGCATTAGAGAAACTTACCGCATTCGAGAACAGTGGCACCTACTTGTCTATATTTGGAAGCCGATTCACTTGGACCCTTAAAATTGTGCATCCACGCTTCCACATGTTATTGAATGAAATCCATTAGAAATATAGCGACTCGATATAGCTGATTTCCTAACTAGTGGTATAATAATAGATTAAAAACCATTTGGAGAGAGTCGTATGAACCCAACAGATGCCAACTCTAATCCAGTATCACCTGAAGAGGAGTCGTTAGAACGTCATAAGAAGTTGGCAGAGGTGTTAGAAGGTAAGCGAGAGATGGATTGGTCTGACTGGGCTGTGAACATCTATGAATCACGCTGTCTAACGCAAGAAGGACAACGAGTCGCATTGCAAGCGGTGGATATTCTTCACAGCACTCTAGGACAAGATTTTTTCCAAAGGTTTTCAGCATGGCTCTCACGGATGCAAGCAAACGATTCTGAACTTGCCCCTGCATCTCATCCTGTGTTTTCTGGCGGATTCTGGCCCATGAACGATCTCCCCTGGGTTTACTCGAACTTGTTACGATGGGCCACCCAGATTCAGATCTTATTAAATGACAATCGACAAAGAATCACACTCAACATGAATAGTAATCAGATCAGGCTTGTGATCAAGGGGATACGCAACAATTTAGAACCTATTAACTGGATGAGCTCATTGCTCCAACTTGAAATGGCCGGACTAGGACTAAAGGAAGGATGGGATGTTACTTTAGAACCACCCTTAGGGAATGATAAATTTGCCGATGTATGTTTGGCTCATGGACAAACCACCATACTGATCGAAACGACAGTCATGCGCAGATCAGTACCCGAACGAAGATCTCTCGCAAAATCCCAGCACCTTGCTTTTCTATTGAAAAATATGGAGATGAAGTTTAATATCCGAATTTCTGGGTCTCTGGAAAGTGGAGGGGTGCAAGACGAAAATGAAAAGCAGGAATGGATTTCTACGATTGAAAGAGCGGCATACGAAACTGCTCAGGACGGGATTGCCAGGCAAATCCAAGGACCAACTGGAGGCGTACTAACAATTTTTCGCCCCAGTAAGGAAAATGAACTGGAATCTTGGACCTTGTCAGACGGCCCAAAAGAATCAAGAGTTTTTGATAGACTAATTGCCCTTTTACGAGATAAGAATCGACAAGCCGAAGGAAACTCTGACCCTGTATGGGTACGCATTCATGAATCTGCTGGACTCTGGGAACAATTCCATCTTCAAGGATTTACTCTTAGTCAAACAGCTGAATTTCTTTCGCCTTTTCTTCAGAATAAGATGAAGATATTTCCTCATCTAGCAGGGGTTATCCTCTCTCCGGGTATACAATGGGCCAGCAATACCCTAGCAAACTTGCTAACAGAGCGAATCGAACAAAATGGATATATCGCATTATGTTGTCCAATCCCTGCCAATCAAGCAAGAACAACACTTATCATTCCAAACAGTGGAGCAGATTTTGAGGTAAAAGCCTTGGCCACCTTCTATGCAAGTGAGGATAAATGGTTAGACTGGGCTTTAGAACAATTAGGATATCCTCCACTTGATGCGCTAATAAATTGAACAACAAGTCTATGGAAAAAATCAGGGCAGCAAGCAGCTTAACCTGGTTAGGTCTTACATCTCAGAAGCGAGACGAATCCCAGAAAAAGGAAGCGCGAAGTTAATCGATGATTACCCTTCAACGAAAGATCGTATCCAGCCGATAGATCAAACGTCGCGCTTGAGGCCATCCTACGTGGACAAAAGCATCAAGTATCGAGAGCAATAAACGCCGTTGATTTTCTTGCTCACGAAGCATTGGACGGTAATCAGCTATATATTTCTCAACAATCTCTACCATTAGTCTTACCGCATCTCCTTCAAATGCATATCCTGAGTTCTTCGCCCGGTCAATTGTCTGTGCGATTAATGTTAAACACTCTTCAGGATCACATGACATCAGGCTTGAAAGGGTTTGGATGAGACAATGAGCGGTACCAGCTTCACCAACCTCAGCAATGAGGACAAAGATATCACGCATTTCTTGAAAAAAACGTTGCTGTTCATCTGGCGTAAGGTGTATGGTTTGCGGATTGGATGCGAGCTGTCTTTTGCTTTCTTGTTGGGCATGTGCCCCTGAACCGAAATACAGTTCGGCAGATGCGTCTCTTAGGAGACCACCGAGTGTTTTTAGATCTTCGTTGCGTTCGGTTGCCCATTCTTCATCTGGGCGTGTTGTCCGCTCCTCTAAGAGTTTCTTCCATTGATTTATTACTGCTGAACACACCTCAAAAAATAAGTCATGGGCACTCTTGCGAATCTCATCTCCTCGGACTTTTTGTTCACCATCTTTTTGATACGAAACCAACCGCCTCAAATGAAAGAGAATCCACCCGAGTTCTTCGGCATGGCGTTCTGGCTCCCTTAACAAAGCGATTATTCTTGCCAGGGAATTAGGGCGATTAGCAAACAGTGCCAGATGAAAAAAGATGCCAGCACAATTTTTCTGAAGACTTTTTGTCTCAGGTGTCTTAGGAAAGCGATCAGTAATGATGATTGCTGAGGACTCAATACGCTCTGGGTCAATGTTTGCTAAGTGACTCATCGAACCCAAAACTAACCAATTGAGAACGCCAGGTTGATTTTCCTGCGATATAAAGGCATCAAATAATTCCCACATCAACGTAGAATCAACTCGCTGTAATGCGACTAAATGGTGTGCAATGCGACTTCGTACGGACATGACCTGATCTTGTGCCAACTGCTGTACTACTTGCTTCAATGCCTCATTATAGAAATCGGGATGTTGCGCGATCCCAATAAGACCATGAGCTGCAATTACGCGAAAGTCTCTATCACTCCAAGAATCAGCATCAGCGGCTGATATCTGATCAGAATTCCGCATAGCAGGTAATAAATTTGTACTGGCACGCAACAATTCTTCGCGTGCAAATATACCTAACTCTATAAAGGACACTATGTCCTCTATATATGCAATTCGTTCACAGGTTTGAAGAAGCGCTGACCAACCACGCATACTCGACTCAGGATCCAAGGGGATACTCTTTTGGATCAAAAGCTCTTTCAACTGTTGTAACGTTGAATAGATCATCTTGCCTTCTGCAAGTGTGGGCGCTGTTCGTCCCCATTGGTCACGCGTTGTGTTCACTTCCTTGGTTAAAGCAATGAGATCACGTTCAGACTGAGACAAATCTATCTCATCTTCGACCGTATTCTCATCTTGGGTCCACATAGCTCCAGTTCGGACCTGAAATAGAGGAAGGTTGGGTGGCAACAATTGATTTGTTCGAAGATCTGCAAGAAGCTGTTTTGTTTCAGCCGAAACAGCTTGTTCTGGCAAACATCCAAGCAACTGATTCTTCAATGAAGTAACAAATTCTTGATCTGAGAGACCGATTTCATCACCCAGATGCAATAGAGTATCCTCAATCTGTTCGCGTTGACCAATTTTAAGAAGGGAAAATACGACTTTCAACAATTCGCCGACTTCGTAGGATGTCTCAACTGCCGAGAGGATTGGCTCAGCTACAAGAAGTTCATTAAGTGAGGTGCCAAGTTTTTGAGGAAATGTCTGCCCTGTTTGTAGCAGCCGACGCCAAATCACCGCCACCTGAGATTCTGCTGCAATACGATCGAGTAAATCATTTACAAGATCATGCTTGGTTGGTTCATCTGAAAGTACCCCTAGAAAATCCATTAGCGATCGTACCAATGTTAGACTGTCAGTCTCATACTCACCCGAATCCCAAATATAGGAGTCATCTTGGCAGAGAAAGGCTGTACGCTGACGAAAGGCAAAAGGATGACTTTGTGTTTTTACTTGGTGCTTAGACCTCACTTCCTGATTGATGATGAGTAGGCAGGTTGATGTTCCCTGATGGGGATGCTGCCGTATGAACTGGGGAAACGCTGTTTTAAGGGAATACAAGCCTGATTCGTAATCTTGTTTACGATTTGAAATTAAACCCATAATGCGGCTTGGTAACATGAAGGTTGGATCCTGTGAGCTCTCCTCATAACTAAAGGCGGCTAGATAGAGTTCTGCAACAAAATCTGGCATAGGGGTGATCAACCACTCAATATCTCGAGCAATCTGCGGTATTTCCTCGTAACCAAAAGTGGCAAGCCGAACTTGGGATATATGGAATCGTAAAAGTTCCTGCGATGATAGTGGATCTGAGACACATGTCCTGCAAACGCATTCAATGGCCCTCAATGTGAGCCATGATTGTTGTGTAGATTGGTGCTGAGCAAAAGCCAGAAGATTTCGTGCTGCATGTCCCAGTGCTTCAAACTGAACAGGCAGGAGTTGATCGGGAAACTTGCATAATATCGAAATTAGAGACAGGGACGGAAAAGCTGTTTGTACACGTAGGCTCGGAGCCATAGCGACGCGCTCTGCTAGGGCGCTCCATGGTCCAGCATCTTTCCCAACAAGAGGGCGATCACTCACCTCGAGTGCATCAACAAGGTGTCGGTAACATTCTTCAGCAGCATTACGGCGAACTTCTTCAGAGGCATCAAGAGCCTGAAGCAAAATCTCCAACTCATCGATTGAGGTGCTCATTGCTACTGGAACCATGATTCCATAAACACGCCCTACGACAGGAACATCGGGTTGTCCCATCAGGGACAATTGAGTCTCCCAAAATGCTGTACGAGTACGTGTCCAGAGATATTGGAAATGCATTGTAAGGCTCGGAGCGATGGTTGTGAGCAGGTCAGGGTCATTCGTAAGGCGCTCACTAAGTTGAGAGGTAGAAAAACCCCGCAATATAAGTCGCGAGACGGCATAATCGAAGAGAATAAGATGATCGAAGGTGAGAATATTGCCTTCCATGAAAGAATTTAACTGCGGCAAAGTGGTCGGTTCACTCCTACTCTGACTATGCGGATCAATCGATTCATTTGTAAATCCTTGGTAGCGTAATAGAAGATGCTGCTGGAGAAGAACCTTGAGAGCTCGTTCGTCTTCCCCTCCCTCGAGCTTGCTCAAGAGGGTATACCAATCCGATGTTAAGCTTCGCTTAGAGACGCATTGTTCACAAAGGATGCGCAGTACCCGTTCTCTCGTAAAAGAACTTGTTCCCAATTCATCATCAAGATCAAGGACGCGACGCTCCCAATAGCGATCGAGCAAGTCGAGTTGAGTCACTGCAGTTGAGAACTTCGGCATCTCGCCAGTTCCTGCAAGGGTAGCAGCTAAATTAAGGTTAAAAGGGTTGCGAAGAAGCGCCTGTAACGCGGGTGAGGATTGCGTAATAATTGACGAAAGCAAAGACGATTGCTGCTGGAGGGTGTGAAGTTCTCGCTCAGAGAGCAATGGAACAAAGATATGTCGCAGCTCAGAAAGTTCTGCGACGCAAAATTCCTGAGGAATGTCTGTAAGCTTTCCTGCAAAAAGATCTCTTAAAGAGGTACTATGTGCCAAATCGAATAAGCGCACTGAAATGAGCACATGCCAACGTGGAGCTTTCTCGATAAGCAAACGTAATTCATTGGCGATTTGTCTATACTGAGGGTTAGAACGGATAGTGTCGAGGGCATCAATGCAGAGATAAGCTGGGTTTTCTCCTGGCCAGTTCTTAAGCACTTCATAAAGAGGATGTTCCAACCGTGAGCCTTGTCTACCAAGAAGTAACGGGAGGAGATCCTCGGCGGTGATCACAACTGTGTCTCGCTTCAATTCAGAGAACTGGCGAATAATATCGAGTAATACGCCAGTTTTTCCGGCCCCAGGATCTCCAACAATAGCGAGAATGGAGTTATCGCAGTGTTGTAGCAGTATAGGACTAACATCGCGCATAATTTCGATTCGTTGGGTACCGATCTGGAGATGACGATGGGTCGCTAATATTGCAAGATTGTCAGTCGAGTGGTGTTGTAAAATTTTGATATCATCGCGAAAGTTTGGAGTTCCTCGTAGAAGAATAGGTTGCTTCCCAAGAATTTTGTGAAGCTCTGCCAGATCCACACAACCTTGATCAATCCCCATCTGTTTACATATAGTAAGCAGATGAGTCCAGGTTAATGGACCATGATCTGGATCAGCGAGAACAGCGCGCTGTAAAAGTTCGATCGCATGGTATTCTTCTTCTTTGCCTTCATCGACATCTAAAATATCAATATACAGCATGGTAAAGAATACGCGTAATTCATCATCCGTGGGTTGTAGCTTTACTGCAGCTTCCCAGGCAATGCGGACATGCTTGAGAAGCACCGTCAATGCTTGCGTCTGATCTTGATTTACTGCGGCAGCAGACAAAGGTTGCTCTGCTAGCAACGTCCGAAGCCTCTTTAGAACCTTGCTCAGATCCTCTCTGACGGTAGCGGCACTAGAACGGCTCGTAATGATGACGAGACGGTCACGATCCGCAACAGGTTTCTTTTGCCACAGTTTCTGATCAGGCAGTACTGTCTCATACTGAAGATATTGACGCACACATTCATCAAGAGCGGAGGCTAGTGGAGAGTCGGTGTCTTGTGAGAGATTGAGCGTATGTTTGGCCTGTAGAAATATATAGCCATCTTCAGAAGTCCCTAAGAGAATATCATCTACAGGTTCGCTAGTTTCACAACATACAAAGCGCAATCGTGTAGTGGTGGGTAGATCCCACCGTGGAGCACCTAATTCTTCGGCTAAAATATGAACACAGCACCAAGCCGCACAACGATCCTGGTAAGAGAAGCCTCCGCTGGCAGCTGAACCACCATGAGTTGGACGAGAACGTTTTGTCATTGAAGTAGTATTTAAACTCCTTTTTCTTGCAATTTAAGGAAATTCCTTCTCCAAGTAATTGGATTCAAGAGAATACCGTTAAGCAATAATGGTATCATGTGAATCGTTCAGAAGCAATTCATCGTCGACTACTATTAGGATTAATGAAGATTTTCCAAGGTAGTCAAGCATGCATCACGTGTTAGCACCTCACGGAGATATGCCGCCTCAAGTTCGATTAATCCTTGAACCGATGTACCTCCTTGCTTCGTTCGGTCAATTTGAACAAGTATATCTTGAATACGGCGTTCAGCTATCTGCAGATGCCACCACGCCCGCTCGAAATGCCCCGCCGGTTCCTGGTCGAGTTCTGCCGGATCTGGCTGGTCAGCTTGCGCCTGTATCGGACGTTCAGGCGCGATCTTATCCCAGTGCTGAATGGGCAAATGAAAGCGCCGCTTGCGGTCACGCACCAGTTCGCCAAATTCCTTGCCCGGCACCTCTGCCTCTTCCACCAGCAGTGGTGCAATCTCGGTCAGCGCTCGCGACACGTCCCACCCTTCCCCGTGCGGCACCGCCAACGCCACGGCACTGACCAAGGCTCCATAGATGACCCGCACACGGCGGTCGATATCGCTCGATTGCTGCTCGATATTCATTAATTGCCGCACGGCAGCGGGCGAGGGCGTGAAGGTCGCGGCTTGCACGATGCGCCTGGCCGGATGGGTCGGCCACCGAGAACGGTTAGAATCATCCGTCGGCAACCCCCGCCGAATCCACGCCGAATCCGGCATGCCCGGCTGCGGGTTGGCTTGCCCCACCACGAGGGCAAACACATCCGCTTGATGTTCCAGAAAGGTCCAGGGATTATCCAATGCGTCATGCGTACAGCCCGGCACGCGCAGATCACGGAAAGCCCCCCGCCGCAGCCGCGCCTCATGCCGCACCACCGTCTCGGTCCCCGTGTAGCCCTGCGCTTGCCAGAGCGGCACGATATGACGCTTGCCCGTGCGCTGGATCTCCAGCGTTTTGAGGTATTGCACGAGACTGACATC
>JACDAE010000316.1 GCA_013695595.1 Ktedonobacteraceae bacterium
AGCTAAAGTTGTTCTACTTTAGCGATGAATTGCCAGCAGGCGTGCCGATGTTCTATCCGCGTGGTGAGATGTTGCGCCACTTGATGGAGACGTATGTGCGTGATACGCAGGAGAAATACGGCTACCAGCACGTGTGGACGTCGCATCTGGGTAAGGTGCATCTGTACAAAACGTCCAGGCACTGGTACACGTACCGCGAGAATATGTTCCCGGTCATGAAGGGCGAGCAGGAAGCGTCCGAGGATGATGGTTATATCCTCAAGCCAATGAACTGCCCGCATCATATTACGCTTTACAAATCACAGATGCACAGTTATCGTGAATTGCCAGTACGTTATGCCGAGTTCGCGACGCTGTATCGTTATGAGAAGGCTGGCACGCTGACGGGCCTGGCACGTGTACGTAGCCTCACGCAGGATGATGCACACGTCTTTATGCGTCCGGATCAGGTGCAAGATGAGTTCAACAATGCGATTAACCTGACGCAAGAGGTCTTCGAGACGTATGGCCTGACGGACTACTGGGTGCGCCTTTCACTGCGTGATCCAATGAAGCCAGAGGACTATATCGGTAGCGAAGAGATCTGGAACACGGCTGAAGAGGTACTCCGCAGTGCTGCCGAGATCAAAGGGATTGCCTACGAAGTGGGGATCGGTGAAGCTGCGTTCTATGGCCCTAAAATCGACTTCATGGTCCGTGACGCTCTTGGGCGTGACTGGCAGTGCTCCACGATCCAGCTCGACTTCAACCAGCCAGAGAACTTCGAGATTGAATATATCGGTGAGGATGGGCAGCCGCATCGTCCAGTGATGATCCATCGTGCCGTAACGGGTGCAACGGAGCGCTTTATGGCGTTATTGATCGAGCACTTCGCCGGAGCATTTCCGGTCTGGATCTCGCCAGTGCAAGCAATGGTTATTCCCATCGCTGATCGCCATATCGAGTATGCCAATAAAGTATTGCAGAAGCTCAAAGGCGCTGGCATTCGTGCCGAGGTTGACACGCGTGGTGAGCGCATGAACGCCAAGATTCGTGATGCTCAATTGCAGAAGATACCATACATGCTCGTCGTTGGTGATAAAGAAGCCGCCGCCGAAGCTGTATCCGTCCGTCTGCGCAGCAATGTCGATCTCAAGTCGATCCCCCTGATGCAGTTTGTCGAGCGCGTATCCGAAATTAGCAAGAGCAAAAGCCGCGAATTGTGGCAATCATAAGGTAGCGGGCTTGTAAACTGCGCTCGTACACCCGCGTTGGGCATGTGTATGCAATACCAATGTTGGTGTAGGGGCGCAGTTTACAAGCCCGCTGCGTTATTGATGAATAGCCTGTTTTTAATCAGAAGTTTTGAGCTTATCTTGCAAAGATTGCTCTGTCCAGTCCTCTAAAAAGTCCAGAATGGAGCGGCGTGTCCTGCGCATCGGGTTATATTTTGATGGTAGGATATGCAAAGAGGCGACGGATTCGGGGGGAAGAAGTGCAAGTATGTGCTGGAGGAGGTCATCAAAAGCAAATGGCCTTGCGAGATAATCGTTCGCGCCTGCTGCCAGAATACTCTCCTGGCCCTGTTTTTCTGAACTGACAATCAGGATCGGGATTGTGCGTGTCCTCTGGTCATTGCGTAAGCGGCGACAGAATTCAATGCCATCGATAAATGGCAAAGGCAGTTCAGTGATAATGAGCGCGGGTTGGGTGCGTTGCGCGAGCCTGATGCCTTCCATTTCATCTGCCGTAGATACTACATGCAGACTATCGTAGCGCAGGCCAGATTGGATGGTTTCTGAAATATTCTGTTCGGGATCAATGATCAGGATGACCGGGCCGTCTTTCTCTCGCTGCACTGTTTCTCTCCTCCTTTAATAATTGATTGCTCCTTCCCTATTCTAAAGTGTTTCTTTCCAATATACAAGCCCTTGCATGCATACTTTTTCTAGCATTTTCATGGTAATATTCCCTGGTTTTGTTCGGCTTATTCCGTTAAAAAACGTTCCAGCATTTTATTTATAGCTTAATAGCTGCAAAATTGGCAACATTTTTTAAGATGTCAATCAGAGTGAAACCGTATACACTAGATTAAAATGCCGTATTTCATGTATACTATTCTCATAAATCTCTACCCTATATGAGTGGGGAGAGCGCGAACGTACATACAGAAGGGATGCCGTGCATGGCCCAATACACGCAAGAACAAAAGGCTCGTTTGATGGCTCTATCGGGAGATGTCCTGATGGCAACGTTACTTATTGATCGCAATGATAACATTGGTACAATGCGAGAGTTTAGGGATGGTATAAAGTATATTACAAATACGAAAAACAAGTATCCCCATAACGCATTAATTCAAGATATGATAGTAGGAGCAGATAAATCAATTCAGGAAGTACAGGTTTATACGGTAGGAGAACGGCAGAAGGCCGTCTGGGCTTACCAGAATCGTATCGACGAAACTATTTCAATCCTGGCGAATGACGAGGAAGCAAAAGAGTTCAAACGTGTTCTGGTTGAGTTGGCGCAGGCTGTTGCGGGTGCCGCAGGCTTTGGTATCTTTGGGACCGGCGAGAAGATAAGCGTTGCCGAAGCAACCTTTATCAATGCCCTGAAACAAAGATTAGGTGTCTAATAATGTACATTTTACCTTGTATGAACGCGCCCTTGCGCCATTGACTACAAAGTTGATCAATGTAGGAAAGCCATTTATAATTCCGCGGTGCTGTCCCGGAGGATTATTGCTCCAATTGTGTGTCGCCACCAAGGGATCCCCCCAGAATTATGAATAGCTTCCCTACTCTTATTTCACCTAATGAATGGAGAGCACGTTTACGCCAGATATTGATACGCAGGCAACGTCAAAAATTCTACGAATCCATCATCGGTAATGATCTGATCGAGAATCTTTGCTGCATCAGCATAGCGTCGTTGAGCGTAGACCCCATCACCAACGGTAGCTTTAATCTTATCCAATTCTTCCTGCATCAACTGATGGAACAATTCAATCGTGACTTTGCGTCCATCGTCCAGGATACCTTTTGCGTGATGTAACCATTGCCAGATCTGTGCTCGCGAGATCTCAACGGTAGCTGCGTCCTCCATCAGGTTGTTGATCGGCACACATCCAGAGCCGCGCAACCAGGAGTCCAGGTATTGCAGGCTGACACTTATGTTATTGCGCAATCCTGCTTCGGTGATTGTGCCATCGGGAACCTGGAGCAGATCGGCGGCTGTAACGTGAACATCCTCGCGCTTGCGTTCAATCTGGTTGGGACCCTTCATGACTGCATTGAACTCTTCCAACGCGATAGGAACCAGGCCAGGATGAGCAACCCAGGTGCCATCATGTCCATCCGTTGCTTCACGGTGTTTGTCTGCTCGTACGCGTGAGAGAGCCTCTTCGTTCGCTTTTGGATCGCTCTTAATTGGTATCTGCGCCGCCATACCACCGATGGCATGAATATTGCGATGATGGCAGGTCTTGATCGCTAAAAGCGAATATGAATGCATAAAATGAGTGGTCATAGTGACCTGGGCGCGATCAGGCAGGACAAAATTGGGAATGTTGCGTAACTTTTTGATCGCACTAAAGATATAGTCCCAACGCCCACAGTTCAGGCCAGCCGAATGCTCACGTAGCTCATAGAGAATCTCGTCCATCTCAAAGGTCGCAAGGATCGTCTCAATGAGCACGGTCGCGCGAATGGTGCCGCGTGGAATACCCAGCGTCTCCTGGGCCATGATGAAAATGTCATTCCAGAGGCGGGCCTCCAGGTGACTCTCCAATTTAGGGAGATAGAAGTAGGGGCCGGAGCCTCTTTCACGCAGGTGCTGGACGTTATGGAAGAAGTACAGGCCAAGGTCGAAGATGCCACCGGAGACAGGCTTGCCGTCCACCAGAACATGCTTCTCGTTCAGATGCCAGCCGCGTGGGCGCACCAGCAGGACAGCCGTCTTCTCGTTGAGTTGGTAACTTTTCCCCTCAGGGTTGGTATAGGTAATGGAGCGATCAATCGCGTCGCGTACATTGATCTGACCCTGAATCGTCGCTTCCCAGGTTGGGGAATGAGCATCCTCAAAGTCGGCCATAAATACTTTCGCACCCGAATTCAGCGCGTTAATGACCATCTTTCTGTCAACTGGACCAGTGATCTCGACGCGACGATCCAGCAGATCAGATGGGATAGGTGCAGCCGTCCAGTCGCCGGTGCGAATATGCTCTGTTTCTGGCAAAAAGTCAGGCATGATGCCAGCGTCAATATCCGCCTGACGTTGGACACGTTTTTGCAAAAGCTGTTCGCGCCTTGCTTCAAAGGCACGTGATAGCTTTGCGATAAAGCTCAAAGCTTCGGGCGTCAATATCTCAGCAAACTCAGCGGAAATGAGAGCTTTGATCTCAATTCCCTCAGCATAGTGCGGGGTGGCTTGATTCGTTGTCATGAGGTTATTCCTTTCAACATACTTTCCGAAGGCACAATTCCCACTCGGCGTATTGTCGCATATCGTCTCGTGCGTAGCAAATACATATATGGGGCGGGGTTTTCTCTCTCGGTGTGGTTGCTCATACTTTAGGAGGCGACCGCAAGGCATATCGTTTCCATGCACAGGACCAGTGATACATGGTCGCGATACAATCCCTGCGGTCGCCTGAGAGGGGAAGCATTGCGCGTCACCCGTAACGCGCAACGCAGCGGGTTAATCCATAGAAAGGAATTGTTCTACTTCCGTTGAACCAGCCAGCGCGGTGGTAGAAGAGGTGCCGCCAGCAATCACTTGAGCCACCTCGTCAAAGTAGCCTGTACCAACTTCGCGCTGATGTTTCGTTGCGGTATAACCAAACTCTTCCAGTCCGAACTCCGCTTGTTGTAACTTAGAATACGCCGTCATACCCTGTGTTTTATAGGCGTGTGCCAGCTTAAACATGCTATAGTTGAGTGCGTGGAAGCCAGCCAGCGTAATAAATTGAAAGGCGTATCCCATCTTGCTGAGTGTTTGCTGAAACGTTGCGATCGTATCAGGATCAAGTTTCTTACGCCAGTTGAATGACGGTGAGCAGTTATATGCCAGCAGCTTGCCTGGGTAGTGTGCATGGATCTCGCTGGCAAAGCGTTCAGCTTCGCGCAGGTCAGGTTCAGAGGTTTCGCACCAGAGCAGGTCAGCATAAGGGGCATAGGCCAGCCCACGCGCAATCGCAGCTTCAATGCCGCTGCGTACAGCATAGAAACCCTCTGGTGTGCGTCCACCCGTCAAGAACTTTGCGTCAACGGGATCGATATCCGAGGTAATCAATGTGGCGGCGTTTGCGTCGGTACGTGCAATAAGAACTGTTGGTACGCCCATTACATCAGCGGCCAGGCGAGCAGAGATCAGGTTACGCACGGCATTTTGTGTGGGAAGTAGGACTTTGCCTCCCATATGCCCACATTTCTTCTCAGAAGAGAGCTGATCTTCAAGATGCACGCCAGCCGCCCCGGCCTCTATCATGGCCTTTGTCAGCTCGAATACATTGAGAGGACCACCAAAACCAGCTTCAGCATCGGCCACGATTGGTGCGAGCCAGTAGGTATCATCGGTGCCCTCCGTCGTGGCAATTTGATCGGCGCGTCTCAATGCATTATTAATTTTGCGTACGACATCCGGAACGCTATTCGCTGGATAGAGGCTCTGATCGGGATACATATTGCCTGACAGGTTTGCATCTGCTGCCACTTGCCAGCCACTGAGATAGATAGCTTGCAATCCAGCTTTGACCTGTTGTACAGCCTGGTTTCCTGTCAGCGCACCTAATGCGGCGACATAGGACTCAGTGTGCAGCAAGCTCCACAAGCGTTCGGAACCCAGACGAGCTAATGTGTACTCAATCGCAATAGATCCACGCAATTTAAAAACATCTTCAGCTGTGTATGGGCGTTTCACACCCTGCCAGCGTGTATCCGTCTCCCAACTTTTTGTCAGTTCGGCGACATGTTGACGATTCATCATAATCTATTTTCCTTTCAGCTCCTGGAGAAGCTCGTTAGCATAGGAACAACTTCGTTCACTTCTT
The DNA here is from genome assembly GCA_013695595.1 of Ktedonobacteraceae bacterium. Lineage (GTDB taxonomy): Bacteria > Chloroflexota > Ktedonobacteria > Ktedonobacterales > Ktedonobacteraceae > JACDAE01. The sequence goes on from JACDAE010000316.1 coordinate 6,032, forward strand.
GCATACTTAAAGGGTACCATGGACCCACCTGAAAGATCTATGTTTTGCCACTCAGGAACGTGAGGTAATCCATAAGGGGATGCTTATAGATTGTAATGTGAATGTTAAATGAGGATGCTACCCTTATTTTTGCAGGTTTGCTGGCTGCGGATATATCCACTCTGGAGAGATTTAGCGCATGATTTGTTAAGATGATACAAATTGGCATAGGCAATTTGGGCTATAAAAGATGAGTTAGTGCTTGTTGAGAGATGAAGGCTGTTATTCTGTCAAAGTGTCCTTTGTAGCTAGATTAATGTTGAAGGAGGTATTGTATCCTCAATGGAACATAAACGTAACGTTGCTTCTAGCGATAAGAACTGGTCTGACTCATCCAATGCAAAAAACCAGAATCTCTGGTCGTTACCTTTGGCCTGGTGGTACCGCCTTGCCGCTCCGCCAGAGCCATCGATGAGCGCAACATTCTCGCAACGAGAGAATGCGCGGCACGGCAAACTGGCTGCTATTGCTATGCCAATTTTCATAGTGTTTCTGATTGCCATATCGCAAGAAACAAATACTTCTCATGATATAGTGCTGGCAGTTTTGCCGCTGATTGGACTGATAAGCTGTTTCTGGATATTGTTTTTAAACCGGAATGGCTATGTCAAACTGGCTGGTGTACTGGCCCTCTTCTTACTCTATGCAGGAGGAACGATCTCTCTTCTCAAGATCCCTGGTGGATTAACGCCTGGTAGTATCTATATGCTGGATTATACAATCATGCCAGACCTGTTGGTTATTGCATTTTTTTCTGCCAACAGCCTTGCGGTGATTGTAGGTTTGAGTTTCCTTCAAGTATTAGTTGTGCTCGTCTACGGCCCACATGATGCGGCTATAACGCATCTATTACACACAGCCCCAATGGAGATATTTTTTCACATCTATCTCTTACAATTACTTACTGCTATAGTTCTCTATCTCTGGGCGCGTAGCACCGAAAATGCCCTGATACGAGCTGATAGGGCAGAAGAGATTATTGCGTTTGAGCGGAGAGAGAGAGCGCAACAGGACCTGGAACTTGAGCAGAAGCGTCAGTTAGATGCAGGTATTCAAGAAATTTTGCAGACCCATATCGCTGTGGCAAATGGTGATCTTAATGTACGTGCCCCTCTTCATCAAGATCATGTCCTCTGGCAAGTCGCCGCCTCACTCAATAATTTAATCTCCCGCCTTCAAAGCTTGAGCTTTAGCGAGCGTGAGCATCAACAACACATACAGAAGGAAGATGAGCGTAAAAACAACCACCGTAGATTTGAACACACGCAAGCAAGTATGCCCGCGC
>JACDAE010000348.1 GCA_013695595.1 Ktedonobacteraceae bacterium
GGTAATCAATGTCACAATGGCAAAAGATACAGGTGGAATCTCATGATTAAAGATACCGCGCAGAAGCAATCCAACAGGCCATGCGATCAACCACGACAACACGGTACGTAATGACATCTTGCCTGGCTGACTGGTGATTTTACGTCGAAACGCGCCAACAAAGGGTGAAACAATAAACCAGCCGATGGCAAATGGAGCCGCCGTTTGTAAGACTGAAGGTACCGTTAGCCCCACCTTGTGGCTACGCATGCCAATAACAGCAAAAATTATAAAAACCAGAGCATCCCCAATGGCAAGCAGGACAATACGCGATGCTCCTGCACTCTGCTGTTCTCCCGACGTGGTTCTATGCGAGATTGTATCGGATGTGCGTTCTTTTATGTCCATATCTACTCTTCTCCGGTCATAGGTATATACGTCTCAGCCTCTTTATCTGCTTCCCATGAGGCATGTCCATTGCTATGTGCCTTCCCACGTTCTTGCTGCTCACGGACCATTTCGGTCACAGCAGCAAGTTCGGTATGTACGCCACGCACACGCATGGTCAAAAACGCCAGATAAGCAAACAGGCCAATCCAGGCAATCGCATAGGCCGCGACAAGATAAGTAACTCCTTGCATAAGATCTATTCCTTCTTCCTTCTGGTTATTCATCAAGCCCATAGGCAACGCCAGCGCGCAAACGTTCGGCCTGTGCCTGCGTCTTTTGTAACTGATAGAGCTGTATCATTAAAAAGCTGTAGAACAATGTAAAGGTGAGCAGCGAGACCATCAATGTCAGTACGACAGAACCGGGCAGATCGCCACTCGCTACCTCAGGGCCTGGATGAAGTGTGCGCCACCAGACGACTGATAGATAGATAATAGGCACATCTATAACACCAACGATCGCCAGGACAGCTCCCGAATAAGCGCTACTAGTTGTACGCCCCATGTAGCTGCGTAACATTATATAGGCAATATACATAAACCACATAACCAGGACGGCAGTTAGCTTGGGATCCCATGACCACCATGTGCCCCAGGTCGTCTTACCCCAGATCGAACCCAGAATGGTTGCCAGCGTGATGAAGACAGCTCCCGACTCAGCCGCGGCACGTGCAACCCAGTCCCAGCGCTCATCTTTCGTGATCAGGTAAGCAATACTGGCGATGGCAAGTATCACAAAGGCAAGCATACCAATCCAGGACATAGGAACATGAAAATAGAAGATACGCTGCGCATCGCCCTGCACCTCCTCAGTTGGAGCATACAGAAAGATCATCCACAGCGAGATCATCATGCCTACAAATGAGAGCGTGCCCAGTATCAGAGAGGCAAGCGGCAATTTTCCAGATCGTGGTGATTTTATTTTGGCGCTTTGCTGTTCTATGCGCGTCTCGCGCTTCGCTAAGGCCATAGTCTATTTTTCTCCTTATTGATAATACAGCAATGGGCACCATACATGTGGCTCCCATGATTATTCTTCAATCACATATTGAAACAAGAGCGTTGAGACGCTCAAGAAAATTACATCAAAAGCGATCATGAGTCCTATCCAGGGCGGCTCGTTGACCGGTGGCAGCAAGAGTGAACCGGTCGCACGTACGGCGGCAATGACAATAGGAACGATTAAAGGAAATACCAGCAATGGAAGCAGGAGTTCGCGTGCCTGCGTGGCTGCTGCCATAGCAGAGAACAGGGTGCCAATTGTAGCAATGCCCAGCGTGCCAAGCAGCACAATAGGAATAAGCGATCCCACAACAAGCGGCACATTGAACAGTGCGGCGAAAACAGGCAATGCGATGATCTCTACCACTCCGATAAAAAGCAGATTGCCGAGCAGTTTTGCCAGATAGATAGCCTTGCGATCAACGGGACAGAGTAACAGACGATCCATTGATCCATGCTCACGCTCGGCAGCGATAGTGCGTCCCAGGCCGAGCAGGCTGGCAAAAATAAAAGCGACCCATAGCGCTCCAGGGGCAACGGCGGCTTTGTTATCGACGCGCAGATCAAAGGCAAAATTGAAGATGACCAGCACGAGCAGAGCGAACAGGCCCATACTGATCCATGTCTGCTTGCTCCGTAGCTCACAGCGTATATCTTTCTCCAGAATCGCGCCTACTTGCCGAAAAAATGTTCGTGCTATGCTCATTGCGTTGCCTCCTGGTAGATGCGCTGGAGCATTTCCAGATTTAATGCCGCCGTCGAGCGCTGGAAAACGATACGCCCACCAGCCAGGATCACGATGCGATCACTGCCATGCAGGGCGCGTTCAAGCTGGTGGGTAGTGAAGAGCGTGCAACCACCTTGAGCAGTGTGCTCATCTAGCAACGTATCGATAAGCTCGTGTCCTTGCTGATCCATACCTGTATCTGGTTCGTCCAATAACAGTATCTTTGGAGCATGCAATAGGGCCCGTGCCCAGGCGAGGCGCTGCACCATGCCACGCGAAAAGGTACTCACACGTTCCTGTGCATGCCGCTCCAGGCCCACGCGCTGTAACAACATACGGGCACGCTCGGAGCCACGCTCGACGCCATACATACGTGCAAAAAAGAGCAGGTTTTCCAGGGCAGTCAATTCTTCATATAGGTATGGCTGGTGCGCTACAAAACCTACAAAGTGGCGTATCTGCTGCGCATCATGTACACTATCGAAGCCACAAATAGAGATGCTACCTCGTCCAGGTTGCGTCAGTCCAGCAATGATGCGCAACAGAGTAGTTTTTCCAGTTCCATTAGCTCCCAATAAAGCAACACGTTCACCCGGACGTATTTCAAGGATGATGCCCCGCAAAATAGGTTTCAGTGTGAAGCTTTTTTTGAGATCCATGATCTGTATGATAGGTGCAGTCTGCTTGTTTGGGGCGGCCTTAGCGGGCGCCATAAGCGGAACCCCCAGAGGCGTTTCCTGGGTACTCATTTGCGAGGTGCCTCCTGTTCACTGAGTAGGGTGCGCAGGCGGGCTTTGGTGCGGGCGCGGCGTTCCTGGTAAGCATCATGACTTAACGTACCATTTTCAAACTCTTTGTCCAACTCAAGGAGTTCATGCATAAGCGCCTCTTTACGCTCTTTCGTCGTGGATGCCGAACGTTCTTTCATCGTGGATGCCGGTTTTCTATGGGTTTGCTCATGCTCAACATGAGTATTCTTGCTCACATGTTTATTACTTTTATGATGACGCTTTTTGACATCTCTCAAGCGGGAAAGCACCGACACAGTAGTGATAATTGCCAGCAAGAGTAAGAAGCCCACAATGAGCCAGATCGTTTTTAAATCAACCGGCGATGCGGAACTGGAAGGATGTGGCAAGCCCTCAAAGTTTATGTGAATCTCCTGATTGGTTAGCAGCTTGCTTCCAGAAAAGACATGGTAGGGATGCTGTTGAGCCGTGACAATGCCCTGTGAGTTCAAAGCGGCTGCACTGGCATGAATAGAAGGGTCAACCATAAATGACAGGAGAACGGTTGGATATAAAGCTTTATAGTCAAAGTCGTAGACCGATGAAAGATAAGGGACTTCAAATGAAAGCGAGAATGCAGTATCACCGGGATACACTGCTGCATTGGTTGCAAAACCATCGGCCTCTTGAATAGGCTTATAACCCGCAAAGCCCTGGTCCAGACTTATGCTGCGTGCACCCTTTGGCAACGGAAAAAAAAGAGCATTCGGTTTGCCTTGACTGGCATCCAGAGAACCAACAAAGGTCTGTAAACCCAGATTCTTAAAATCGAATAGCTCAGAAACGCTAAAGGTACTTTTTTGGGCATCCGGCTCTCGAATCAGGACAGTGGATTGGATGATCGCAAGATTGCTTGTGCTTGAGGTTGCGTTATAGACGGTCAGGTTCATTTGTTGTGCAGATTTGCCAGCAAAGGTGATGATATTTGAGGTATATTGAGCGCCCTCGTAACTGATATAAAGAGCATAAGTGATTGCTTTATCAGTTGCCAGATTCGTAAAAGTATATACGCCATGTGTATTCGTTTTGGAGGTCGTCAGATCACGCGCGCTTCCATCCTGCGACATCTGCAAGGTCACGGTCTGTCCCGCCAATGGCGCATTCTTACGCGAACCATCCAATAATTGGCCAGTGATACGACCTGTACCAGTGGCGATAACATGGGCCGATGCATGCCCAGGAGGCAATAAGATTGAGCTAACACACAACGCGATCATGACGGCGATGACGATGGTAGGGGCGCGATTTATAAGCCCGTCCGTTCCCCATCGTGCGGGGGCGCGATTTATAAGCCCGTCCGTTCCCCATCGTGCGGGGACGCGATTTATAAGCCCGTCCGTTCCCCATCGTGCGGGGACGCGATTTATAAGCCCGTCCGTTCCCCAT
>JACDAE010000364.1 GCA_013695595.1 Ktedonobacteraceae bacterium
GCGTCACGGCGGTTGTCTACTTCTCCGTCATCGATCCGGTTGCTGCGGTGGTCAATGTGGTGAACTTTAATCAAGCAACCACACAGATCGGGCAGACCAGCCTGCGCAACGTCCTGGGTCAATCGGAACTGGATGATCTGTTGTCGCAACGCAACAAAATCAACCATGCGCTCCAGGAGATCATTAGCGAGCAGACAACGCGCTGGGGCATCAATATCACAGCGGTCGAGGTCAAAGATGTGGAATTGCCAGCAACGATGCAGCGTGCGATGGCGAAACAGGCGGAGGCAGAACGCGAGAAACGTGCCAAAGTGATTCATGCACAGGGAGAATTGCAGGCCTCGGCATCCCTGGCACAGGCCGCCGCTGTCATGAGCACACAACCTGCCGCCCTGCAACTGCGCTTCCTGCAAACGCTGACGGAGGTCGCGGTTGAGAAGAACTCAACCATCATCTTCCCAATGCCTATTGACATCCTGGAACCAATCATGGAGATCATGCGCAACTATGCCAAGAAGCCAGAGCACGAGCCACTGAATGGCTCTCGTAGCAGCGAGCCATCTCTGCCGCGTTAAACATAATCTTGAGAGAGGTCTCATCTCTCACCTCTCCGCACCTCTAGAAGCATTATAATGCGAGATTGAACGCTACCGTCAATTATAAAAGGATAATGAAGAGGTGGAAGACCAGATCTCCACCTCTTCATCATCTTTCCCGCTCAATTCCACCTACACAGTATGTACCCAACAACAAGAGGAAGTATCCCCTCGGCTACGAACGGAAGAGGCAGGAGAAACCGAAACATTCTCTCGGTTAGAACAAAAATAGACCGGCTAATCAGGAGGTCTCTGCTTGCGGCGAAATATGTCCATTATTTATAATAAAAGTGAAATCGAGAAAGAAAGATAGTGTAAGCGAGGTATTCTATGGCAGTGGACTATAAGGACTACTACAAAATCCTCGGCGTTAGTAAAAATGCCGACCAAAAAGAGATTCGGCAAGCATACCGCAAGCTAGCACGCAAGTATCACCCAGATGTCAACCCTGGCGACACGACGGCGGAAGATAAATTCAAAGAGATGAACGAAGCAAACGAAGTTCTCTCTGACCCTGAGAAACGCAAAAAATATGATGAAATGAGCGCTTACTATCAGCAATATGGGCGCTGGCCGGGAAGTGGCGGCACAGATAGCGCGGAGGGAGACGATGGTACGTATGCAGGTGGGCAACAATACCAGTATCGTACCGTCAACGAGGAAGACCTGCACGACATCTTTGGCGACCAATCGCCCTTCTCCGATTTCTTTGAGACCTATTTTAGCGGTAGTCGTGCACCCAATCGAGGGAGTGGGAGACAACAGCGTACCACGACTGGACAGGATGTTGAAGCAGGAGTTGAAGTCTCGCTCGCCGAAGCGTATACAGGCACAGCCCGCTCCTTTGAATTGACGGAGCCGGATGGCGCAACGCGCCGCCTGGAAGTCAAGATTGCAGCGGGCGTGGACGAGGGTTCGCGTATCCGTATTGCGGGCCAGGGCGGACAAGGAACTGCCGGACGCGGTGATCTCTACCTGCGCGTTCACATGCTACCCGACCCCGAATTTACGCGCGAAGGGGACGACCTGCGCACACACATTGATGTGCCGTTAACCGTGGCCATGCTCGGCGGCGAAACGCATGTTGCGACACCCGATGGGCGTCGGCTTCTGTTGCGCATTCCGCCCGAAACTGGCAATGGGCGTACCTTCCGTCTACGTGGGCAGGGCATGCCACATCTGGGACAGCCGAAGCAACGTGGCGACCTGTTCGCGGAAGTGACGGTGGTACTTCCCAAACAACTTACGGCTGAACAACGTCGCCTCTTCGAAGCATTTGCACGTTCCGTTGGCTACACGGGCAATACAGGCATATAGCATGGAGAAAGGAATGGATACAGACATGTCAGAGCAACACTATACGCGCATTGTGATACATACAAACCAGGAAACAATCTATTATACCGAGCAAGAAACGGTAGAGTATAGTCGGGTGGAAGTACAAATGCTACACCGTCTGCAAGAAGAAGGGCTGATCGAAGGGGTCACGATCAACGGCGAGGAACGTCGCTATCGCGAAGAAGATATCGCCCGCCTACGCCGTATTCGTCGCCTCCATAGCGACCTCGGCGTAAACCTGGCGGGTGTCGAAATCATCCTGCGCCTCTCTGCACGCCTGGAAGCATTACAACGCGAGCTTGAACGCTAACAGGAGAGAAGAAGGTTGGCCTATAGGGCTAACCTTCTTTGTGATCTGGTGGCTCTCATGCGCCATAACGAGGTATCCTTGCAGATTAACTCTCCGAAGAAGGGTCGCTATTCGTCTGTTTCGCTTTGTATGCCTGGAACGTGCTGATCCATTGCTCGATTTGCTTGCTGGCTTCTGCTTCCGTCACGCTATAGCGTTCCTGAATCTTGCCAGCCAATATCTCGACATTGCCTTTGATCTGTCCTACATCATCACGCGTGAGTTTGCTCCACTCGTGGTGTACGCTTCCGCTCAATTGTTTCCAGTCGCCCTGAATTCTGTCTCGTAAAGAATGGTCTGCCATCTTTCGCTTCTCCTTGTTATTCCGCCGACTGGTCCCAATGCTCAAGAGAGCGCCAGAGACTCGAAAGGATCAGTTCGCGAATGTAGAGCATCTCCTTCGGCAGCCGATCATACAGCTTCTCAAAAAGCTCCTCGTGGGAGAGTAGTTCCTTCTTCCAGTCGTCGCGGCTCACGGACATCAGTTCATTGAACTGCTCACGCGTAAAGCTTGTCAGACCGCGCCAGTCCAGATCCTCGTAGCGCGGCATCCAGCCGATTGGGCTCTCAATGCTCACGGCACGACCATGCGACCGCTCGACGACCCACTTCAGGACGCGCATGTTCTCGCCGAAGCCGGGCCAGAGGAAATTGCCATCCGCATCGCGTCGGAACCAGTTGACGCTGAAGATGCGTGGTGGGTTCGGCAACTGTCGCCCAAAGTTCAGCCAGTGGTTGAAGTAGTCGGCCATGTGGTAGCCGATGAATGGGAGCATCGCGAATGGATCGCGGCGCACCACACCGAGCGTGCCAGCGGCAGCGGCAGTCATCGCCGATCCCTGGGTCGCAGCAGCATACACGCCGTAGGCCCAGTTGGATGATTGGTAGACCAGAGGCACGGTATCCGAACGCCGACCACCGAAGATGAACGCTGAGACTGGAACTCCTTGCGGATCACTGGCAGATGCGTCGAGCACGGGGCACTGGCTGAGCGGTGCGGTGAAACGCGAGTTAGCATGTGCCGCCTTACGCCCACTGTCGGGCGTCCAGTCCAGACCGGTCCAATCGATCAGGTGTGCAGGTGGTGTTTTCGTCATACCTTCCCACCAGACATCGCCATCGTCGGTCAACGCTACGTTGGTGAAGATCGTGTTGGCACGCATCGATGCCATCGCATTCGGGTTCGAGGTCGTATTGGTACCAGGTGCGACGCCGAAGAAACCAGCTTCGGGATTAATCGCATAGAGCTTCCCATCCGGTCCCGGCTTGATCCAGGCAATGTCATCCCCAACCGTTGTCACCTTCCAACCCTCTTCCAGAAACTCAGTGGGTGGGATGAGCATGGCAAAATTTGTCTTTCCACAAGCGCTTGGGAAAGAGGCCGCCACGTAGGTCTTCTCACCTTGTGGATCTTCAACGCCAAGGATGAGCATATGTTCAGCCAGTCACCCCTCATCACGAGCAATTACCGAAGCGATACGCAGCGCATAGCACTTCTTACCAAGTAACGCGTTCCCACCATAGCCTGAACCATAGGACCAGATTGCACGCTCCTCAGGGAACTGGACGATGTACTTGGTCTCCTTGTTACACGGCCATGAGATATCCTTCTGCCCCGGTTCCAGTGGCATGCCAACCGAGTGCATACACGGGACGAAGTCCGTCTTTTCCTGCAGAACGTCGTACACGGCGAGGCCCATCCGGGTCATAATCCGCATACTCGCAGCAACATAGGGCGAGTCCGTCAGTTGAACGCCGAGGCGTGAAAGTGGAGAGTTGAGGGCTCCCATACTGAAAGGAATCACATAGTGATCTTCACCCGTTTTCGTGGAGACAGGAAACAGAAACCTGATCTGATGAGGAGTCTTCGCTCTTCTTCACGTCACTATCAAGTACTCGTTGAGAAAACGTGTTCGCTCATTGACCCATAAAGGAACGCATATTCAAGGAGCAATGAAGACGATGGTCACGTGTGGTTTTCATCCC
>JACDAE010000371.1 GCA_013695595.1 Ktedonobacteraceae bacterium
CCACTGGTCAGGCTGGTGCCATCCGTCATGCCCTGGCACGTGCTCTTGTACGCATGAATCCCGAATTTAAAGTAGCTCTGCGTAAAGCCGGCTATCTTACGCGCGATCCTCGTATGAAGGAACGTAAGAAACCAGGTTTGAAGCGTGCTCGTAAGGCTCCACAGTATACGAAGCGTTAATTCAGGCTCTCTGCTTTTCATGCTTGTTGAAAGAAGCGCTACTCCGTAAAGTTTTAATACTAACGGGTAGCGTTTTTCTTTGTCTAGTACACAGTGTCGTGAGCATATCGATCTGCTAAGACTTCACTCTTCATTACTAATGCGTTTCAGCAAGAGAATTTCTTTTTCTCTGTGCAGCAGCCTCAAGCAACTTCAGCTCTTTTGCATAGATTCTCGGATTGATGATAGGGACGACAATACGCTCGACTATCCCGGCTAGACCAGGACTCGTGTTCATCTTCGTGTCAATCTCGACGTGCGACTTCTGATCGTTCTCCACAGGAGTAACACTAAAGATCGTAATAATATTTTGTACCGATTGAATGTCTTGCTCAACCAGCACCCGCCCTGGCTCCGGCTCACTTACGATCTGGTGCAATGTCTGCTCTAGCCCTAGCACCTTCATTTTGAAGCGAATAATGGTGCCTTCTCCATACCCTCCCTTTTCAACTTGCAAATCATAAAAATTGTCAGGAAGAATGCTGGGATGTCCATGATGATATTCTGCTATCATTGCATAAACATCTTCCGAACGCGCATTGAGCAGGGCACTGGCCTTTACGTGAATTTTTCCCATGAGGGAGATCCTTTCTTTCTAAAAGTTGACTTTCCGCTTTTCTTATGAGTATCTATGTTTTTATCAAATATGACTTCAAGTCATATGCTATGCCTCTAGTATAATATGGTACAATGCCCTATGTCAAGAGAATATATGACTTCAAGTCATGAAAATCATCGTATTAAGATATCAGAGTTGTCAGGAGGAAACATGGAGCGGAATGAAGCATACCCAATTACGTACGGTATTCTAGGTCTGCTTGCTTTTTGGGGACCGTTGTCTGGCTACGATATTAAGCGCCTGTTTGATCATATGCTGGCAGCCATGTGGGGAGCGGCTCACAGTCAGATTTATAAGGAGTTACGACGCATGGAAGAGCTTGATTGGGTAGATATGAAGCGTGAGGAACAAGAGGCGCGACCGGATCGTAAGGTTTATTCTATGACCGATAAAGGTCGTGAAGCTCTCAGCAAGTGGCAGGCTCAACCGCCAGATGTCTTTCAAATGCGTGATGAGTTGCTCCTCAAAGTATTATTTGGCACCTTTGCAGCTCAAGGAGACCTGGCGCAAAACCTGCGCACTGGGATTACCAACCATGAGATGCGACTCCTCACATATCGTCAAAGTACACAATATATTCCTGTACAGGGGATATTTCCACATGGAGATAAGCGTTACAATCCTTATGCCGCTGAGAGCGAAGAAGATCCTTACTTCCGTTTAATAACTCAATTTGCGATCGAATTTGAGAAAACCTATCTGAAGTGGTTGTATGAGGCATTAGATTTTGTCGAAAATCGTCATGAAGATGTTGCCTTAGAGGAGAATGGAGATGAAGAAGATCCGAGCTAAGGTATATGCATTTTAGTGCAAAGAGGGAAGTGAGATGGTGTCTGTAAAACATCTCACCTCCCTCTTTGTCTATAGATCTCGATTTTATGTATGCTGGGGAACTGCCGCGTAAACTGGTGTGCACCAATCTTTGTAGGTAGCATGCTTACCGCGTACGATGTCGAAGTAGAGGTCCTGCAACTGCTGTCCGATTGGACCCACACTACCAGTACCAACGGGACGGCGATCTATAGAGATAACCGGCGCAACCTGAGCGCCGGTTCCACAGAGGAAGATCTCGTCTGCGATGTAAAGTTCAGTGCGATCTATCTGACGTTCACGAGTCGTAAGTTGCAACTCGCGTTGGGCAACCTGCATCACCGTATCACGTGTAATGCCGAGAAGAATATTTTCGGAAGGAGAAGGTGTAACAAGCTCACCATTCTCAAGCAAGAAGATATTTTCCGCGCTGCCTTCAGAGACGTGGCCTTCATTGGTGAGCATAATTGCTTCATCAAAGCCATTTTGCAAGGCCTCTGTTTTTGCAAATGCAGCGTTGACGTATCCTCCACAAATCTTGGCACGCGCAGGTAAGGCATTATCGTCGATGCGCCGCCATGATGAGACGCCACACTGCAAGCCTGTGATTTCGACATAATTGCCCATCGGTTCTGATGTGAGAAGAAATTGATCTTCCAGGTCGTGAAGTCGGACGCCGATCACTGGGCTATTTTTGTAAGCAACAGGTCGCAGATAGACATCTTCGCGCTGGCCGTTGCGCCTGACCAGTTCTACACTGATATCAACAAGCTCATCAACAGTAAATGGGAGTTGTATCTTCAGAATTTTACATGAATTAAGCATGCGTTCGTAGTGTTCGCGCAGGCGGAACAGGTAAACTTGCTGATCTTCCTCGTTCCAATAACCACGAATGCCTTCGAAGCATGCCGTGCCGTACGCAAAGGCGTGGGTGCGCACAGAGATAACGCCTTGTTCGGTGGGTATGAACTCACCGTGCATAAAAAGTTCTTTTGGATCCATCTTTTTTTGACGATAAGTGGCTTCTTTGCTCCTTACCTTATCCTGCCTTTCATTGTGTATTCAAACTGGTAGGGTGCGACGAAAATATTCCGCGCCTATTACAGAGGTTAAAGCTTGCAATAGATAAGCAAGCTTTGCTCTGTGTTTCTAATAGTATACGTCCTGAAGCGCCTGGATGCTATACTTGAAACGGTATGTAGATGGGTATCATCAATACATTTATAAAATCTTTTTACCCAGGGCTGAAAGAATCAGTTCGACGGCGAGCAAGGCAGTTGCGTTTTCGCGATCCAAAATGGAATTGACCTCCACAACATCCATTGAACTGAGCTGATGTGTTTCGGCGATCATCTCCATTGCCAGGTGGGCTTCACGATAACTGAGGCCACCACGTACAGGTGTACCTACTCCTGGGGCTTCGCGGGGGTCGAGCGCATCCATATCGAGGCTGAGATGAATGGGATTGTTGTTCTGTCCCGCAACGGCGATGGCCTGCTTCATGATCTCAAAGATACCATTGCGATCGATATCAGACATAGTAAAGACGTGGACATTATGCCTGCTGAGCAAATCTCGTTCGCCGCTATCAATGTCCCTTGCTCCGACGATAGCGATATGAGCATGATTGAGCCTGGATGTCGGGCTGCCAATTGCCGTAAGACGACTATCACCTAATCCGGTCAGCGCAGCTAGAATCATGCCATGGATGTTGCCAGAAGGGCTGGTCTCGGCTGTGTTGAAGTCAGGGTGAGCATCGATCCAGATTACTCCCAGAGAGCTATGCTTGTTTAGTACGCCGCTGATCGAGCCAAGTGCGATGCTATGATCACCCCCTAAGATGAGAGGGAATTCTCCGTCTGTTAATGCTGATGTGACGATGCGCTCTAACTCTTCTGATGCCTGTACGATTGGTTCAAGAAATTTGAGTTGGGGATTTCCCTCAGTCTGGCTTTCAGGTTGAGGAACTATAATATTGCCTATATCATGAATAGTGTAGCCAAGATGGCGTAAGTGATCACTTAGTCCAGCGTAACGGATCGCGCTTGGTCCAATATCAACTCCACGCCTGTCTGCACCTAAGTCCATAGGTGCGCCAATGATCCGAATTTGCATGTGCAGAACCTCTTGTTCGTCGTTGAACAACGTTATTATGACACTCTATTATAGTCTTGCTATTCGGCGTTTGTCCACGGAACTTTTGTTCATTTGTTTGCTTAAGTTAGTGTGCCTCTGGCAGAGGGACGTTCGTGATGCTATAATGATACTATAATCGGTAGGAGAGCCCGCCTGGAAACTGGCGGGTTTTCCTATGCTCTATTATTCTGGATATAGAAAAAGTTGTGGTGGATAAGGAGGAGACAGGAAAGCAATGGGGCTTTTTTGCGACGTTGCATCATGGCCTATGAGAGGCTACTATCATGGAGGTTTTTACAATGGCTGTTGATATCGAAAATCCTTATAATGTGGCGGTCGCACAGTTTGATGAAGCTGCCGAACGTCTCGGACTGTCGCAAGCGATGCGTGCTATACTGCGTAAGCCCAAACGAGAACTAATTGTCAATTTTCCGGTGCGTATGGACAACGGTGATGTGGAGATGTTTACGGGCTATCGGGTACAGCATAATATTAATCGTGGACCTGCTAAAGGGGGCATTCGCTTCAGTCCAGCAGTGTCGCTCGATGAGGTACGTGCTCTAGCAATGTGGATGACGTGGAAATGTGCGGTGGCAGGAATTCCTTTTGGTGGTGCAAAGGGTGGCGTCATCTGCGATCCTCACAATATGTCTCGAACTGAACTCGAACGTATGACACGCCGCTATACTACTGAGATTTCCATTATTATGGGCCCCAATAGCGATATCCCCGCTCCAGATATGAATACCAACCCGCAGGTGATGGCCTGGATGATGGATACCTACTCTATGCATCAGGGTTACTCTGTGCCAGCCGTTATCACGGGTAAGCCACTGGCTATTGGTGGGAGCGAGGGTCGCCTTGAGGCTACTGCCCGTGGTGTACTGATCGTGACACGTGAGGCGTTGAAAGATCTGAATATGATTCCTGAACGCTGTTCCGTTGTGATCCAGGGCTTCGGTAATGTTGGTAGTGTGACTGCTCGCTTGCTTGCTGATTTCGGTTGTAAGATCGTCGGATTGAGTGATATCAAAGGTGGTATTTACAATCCAGCAGGCATTGATGTGCATATGGCGCTGCGCTACTCGAAAGAGCATGGAAATCTGAGCGGCCTACCTGGTACCGAGAGAGTAACGAATGCCGAATTATTGGAGCTGCCCACCGATATTCTCATCCCTGCTGCATTGGAGAATCAGTTGACGGTTCGCAACGCCACACGTGTTAAGGCGCGCTTGATTATTGAAGCTGCCAATGGCCCGACGACACCAGGTGCCGAGGAGATTCTTTACGATAAAGGGGTGACGATTGTACCTGACATCCTGGCAAATGCTGGCGGTGTGACCGTCAGCTACTTTGAATGGGTTCAGGATCTGCAACGTTTCTTCTGGGATGAACTTGAAATTAATGAACGCCTCGAAACAATTATGACGAGAGCTTATTACGCGACACGTCATAAGGCGAAGGAGCAAGACACAAATTTGCGCATGGGTGCATACCTGCTGGCTGTTGCCCGTGTTGCTGAGGCGACCGAGATGCGTGGAGTATATCCATAGGAGATTGGATCAGGTGGTTTTGTTGTGAGGAGATAATCTTGCCGCATCCGGGCTTATACGGATGCGGCAAGAGGATCACGACGACGAAACACAAGTCCGCTAAAACTCACCGTTGTCTCTAGCGCTTCCATCTTCTCCACCATCGCGTGTACTTCCGGGGAGAGATGCCAGTAGTTTGGTGTCATCATGACTGCCTGTACAATCTCTTTATGGTTAAATTGTAATGGATAGCTGAGAGAGGAAGAGGTCACGAAATCAAAGAAAGGTGCGAATTGTGCAATGACTTTTTGCTCTTTATCTTCTTCAATATTTAGCAGATGCAACGCTGAACGCAATTGCAGGAGATGATCAGAGCCAGGAATTATGATCAACAGTAGAGCACCTGGAGCAAGCACGCGTGCGAATTCAGCCGGATTTCTAGGGGCAAAGATATTCAGCATCATCTGCATGGCCTCATCCACAAATATCAACCGCTCTTTAATATTCGCCACTACAAAACACACCTGTTTATAACGTCTGGCAGCCATTCTCACTGCATCTTTGGATACATCGAGTCCAATGTAGTTTGCCTGATGATTCTGTGCGAGAAGCGATTGCTGCAGGCGACCGATGTAATAACCTTCACCACATCCAGCGTCAAGGATGGCGGGAGGAGATGAAGATACAGGCAGGTGAGTATAAACAAGATCATTGATAAGATCTGATAGGGGTTGATAATGGCCCTGTTCCAGGAAATCGCGTCGTGCTATGAGCATCTCTTTGGCGTCGCCGGGCAGTTTCTTGCGCAGGAGGTTGACATATCCTTCAGAAGAGATGTCGAAGGAGTGGGCATTAGAGCATTTCAGGCTGCTGTTATCCTGCTCTAATACGGCATTACAGATAGGGCATGCGAGCAGGTCGGCGCAGAACATATACCATAGTCCTTTTTTGATCAAAATAGACCACAATTATACCATGCCTGCCCACTTCATGTTACAATGAATCTGCATAATTGCGATAATTGAGGAAATGTCATAAGGAAGTAACCTATGGAATATGCAGTTCTTGGTGGCGGCGCACTGGGACTCCTGACCGCTTATCGGCTCGCCCAGGCAGGCCAGTCCGTCATCGTTTTTGAGCAAGAGAAGATTGCTGGCGGCCTGGCATCAGGCTTTCAGGTAGAGGATGGAAGCGATATCTGGTTGGAGAAGTTTTACCACCACCTCTTTCGTACCGATAAGACGGCGATCAGTGTCATTCAAGAAATGGGCCTGGGTGATCGTTTGGAATGGCTACGACCCCGGACTGTGAGCCTTGTTGGGGGAGAGATATATCAGCTAGATTCCCCTCTGACGCTGCTCCAATTTAAGCCCTGGCGCATGGATGAGCGCCTGCGCGTGGGTGCGGTTCTCTCCTATCTTAAATTTGTGCCTCCCCAATTGCTTGAAGGCAAAAGAGCTGATCCCTGGCTGCGCCGCTGGCTTGGCAAGCATGTCTATGAGATGTTCTTCGAGTCGCTCTTTATCAGTAAGTTTGGTGCACTTTATGATCAGGTCGCGCTACCCTGGCTCTGGGCACGTTTTCATGATCGCACGACGCAACTGGGCTACATG
>JACDAE010000407.1 GCA_013695595.1 Ktedonobacteraceae bacterium
TGACGAAACCCTTCTGCTCTTTACGGGGGAATATCAGCGCCGTAGCGGTCATTGGCGTTTTCGTATTGGGACCTATGATAGTCATGGCACTCGTCTCTCATCGAAACTGGTGCCTCATGTCTCCTTCCCAAATCGTCATACAGGATATTATATTGCCAGGGACTTGTGGGATTGGCTCTGGCCCACTATCCACCTTATACAAGGACCCTCCTTTGGAATGGAAAAAAGACCTACATGTGTAGCTGTACTTCTGTTCAAAGAACAATTGGAACGATCTCCTGCACGGAACAATGGTCGTTTGCCTAAAATCGAGCATGGTTTACCACCTGCTCAAGGAGGACTCTATTGGATTGATAATCATGGCCGTATTTTGCAGCATGAAGCGAGTTTGTTAGGGGAACAGATCAGCTTGTGCCGGTGTGGCGAGACAATTGTAGGAACGGATCTCTTGGAAGGACAGCGACGGCTCTGGTCCTGGTCGCCGCTAGACGGAAATGGACGTGTCATGAAAACGACGCTTTCAAGAGATACAGAGCGTGTAACGCTCATAAGCGGGGAGTCGAAACAAAAAGAAATAGTTACCTCGTTCTGGTGCATTGAAGAATACGCACAAGGAATGCGGGTATCACTCTGGAACGCTGAAACATATCAAGAGATGCACTATGAGTGGTTGCCAGAGCTACGGCTCAGTGATCATTTGTCTGGGCCAGGAAATTATCGCGAACCCTGTGCAGTTGCGTATCAAGAGACTCTTTTGCTTGTTGGGATGACGCAGGAGCGACGGTTTCAAATACTACAATTTCATGGCGATGATTGAGGGAGCACTCAAGAACAGTACCTCTGGATACGTTGGGCAGTGTGGTCTCTAGTTTCAACAATCTGCCCAATGGAGCGGCGGTGGTCTTGGGAGACCAGGTGTATGGTCCGTATGGTAATCGACGGGTGCAGCAAGGCACGATCAGCACGAGCAAGGGGTTTACAGGGCAATTTACGGATTTTGTGGCGGGGTTGGATTATTATGGGGCGCGGTACTATGACCCGGTGGTGGGGGTGTTTGTGTCGGCGGATGTGGTGCAGGGGAATGCACGAGGGATGAACCCGTACGGATATGTGGGAGGGAACCCGGAGACCTATACGGATCCGACTGGATACTCATGGAATAATGAGGGAGCTTCTATAGGCGGCCCTGCCGCTGATGGAGGAGGTCCGGTTGTTGACGGAGGAGGTGCTACCACTGATGGAGGAGGTACTACTCCTGACAGAGGGGGTTCTACCACTGACGGAGGGAGTTCTACTCCTGATGGAGGAAGTGACTCTGGTAGAGGTGGTGGTGTGAGCGGTCAGGCGATTGATCTCACCCTGCCTGCTCAGAGCAATACGCCTTCTGATAGCTCTGGCTCACCGACAGGAACGGCGACGGGGAGTAGTGAGCCATCTGGCACCGGGACAGGGAGCGTTGAGCCAACGGCAACAACAGGGAATAGTGAGCCACCAACTGCGACAAGTGAACCTGGATCACCACCTTCCGGCACAAGTGAACCCTCATCGCCAGAGGCAACGAGTGGGAATACAACTTCTAATGCGCAAAATGGATCTAGCAGAGCACAGCGGTTACGTATTGCTAATAATGTTGGCAATGGTAGGAACATCGCTATCGTAGACTACAATGTCGATGGATCTGCAGGGTCTAAATGGGCTTCTAGTGGTCCTGATTTCAAGGGATCAATACCAAAACCCACTAATCCTGATTTTGATGCAACACCAACAGGTAATAACTTACGTGATGCTGATTCAGAATATAAGTTACTGAATTGGCTTTCCGAGAGGTTGAATCCAGGGGATAGTCCCACATCAGACGTATCTGGTACTATTGATTTATATACAGAGCGTCCACCTTGTCCATCCTGTGCGAATGTGATAAGGCAGTTCCAGATGATGTTTCCTAAAATTAATGTGAACGTGACCTACGGTCCATAATTTTGGTGATTTGGAGACGCGCATTACTAAGTGCATACAAAATTTGTGAGAAAGTGAGAAAGGAGTTATAAAAACAAGTACCGCAGAAAATATTTAACGCTTGTAAGATATCCATCAAATATTTTCTGCGGTACTTGTTTTTATGATTGTGATGTACAATTATGGTATTGTTTTGAGATCTTGCCTTAAGTTCAAGTATGATTTAAATCCAATGAAGCACATCTCGGATTTAAAAATGGTGTGTGAATTGCGAGGCATTGGGGTCTACATCCCGATGATTCTTAAAAAGGAACAGTTCACAAGAACAAGTGATAAACTTGTTCCAGTCCTCTGTCGAGTGGGCTTGTGGAATATATTAACGTAAAAGGATACTTGGAATGTACCTCACAATGGCGAAAAAAAGAAAAGAAGAATCTCTCTTATTACGTGATGAACATTCTGTAGGATGCAACCAAAAAGAGATCGAAGAAATTGAGCTATTTATGAAAAGTCGTTTGCCACAAGCCTATCAAGAATTTCTTTTGTGGATGGGGCATTCATGTGGCCGGTTTCTACAAGGATCAGATTGTTTTTATCCGATTTTAAAAGATTTACAACAATACGCACGAGAATTATTAAGTGAAGATCACTATGCAGGAAAATTGTCAGAAGATGCCTTCATTTTTTTCATGCATCAGGGATATTATTTTCTCTTCTTCCATCTGACAGAAGGGGATGATCCACCGATCTATTCATATCTCGAAAATACGACACAACCAGATCAATCTACGATAGTGAAGGAATATTCACATTTGAATGACTTCCTGCTTGCGGAAATGGAAACATATATACAGGTGGGAAAAGAGATCATACAACAAAATGCTGACATAAAAAAGATCAATCCTCAGCTAGCAAGAAAATTGGAAGCTCTCGATAGAAGCTTGGGAGCCACAGACTCCAACACAGAGAGCAGATCTTGAGCCAATCAAGAAAAGGTGGACAATTCCCTTCTCATATGAACAATTTTTACTTCTCTATCTCTCTTAAAAGAGGAAGGATGGCAGAGATGGCTCAATTTGAGTGTCTTTGTGGACATATCATCAGAGATCAGACAGATGTGCTCCCCTATAAAGGCACGTTTCTTCCTGATGAAGATGATGAGGTGAGTTTCACTGAAACGGTACCACCATACCGCACGTTACTTAACACAGCCTACGCAATGGTGGAAGATTTGGAAAAAGAGCGGGCAGCATTAGTTGTATCTTCCATCGACCGCGACAAAGAACGGACAGAATACGAACGAGTCCTTGAGTGGTGTAAGAAAGTAAAGAGTGAACGAGAAGAGCTATCCTATTCTGAAAAACGCGATTTTCTCCGAATGATTGGTGTCTATGTCCTGATAGATCGTCTTAAACAACGCGGTGCAGAGCCGACATGGGATATAAAGGTTGCCTTGCCAGCAATTCAAGAGATTATCTATCAAGGCAGTATTTATACTATTGGACAATTAGAAAACAACAATAGGAAGACGCACTCGTTAAAGTAAACTTGAAGTCAAGGGGGAAAAGGCTGAATAGTATGACGGAACTTACCATTAGCGAAGTGGCAAAGCAGGCAGGCATTCGTGCGTCGGCAATTCGTTATTATGAGAGCGTGGGGCTTCTGCCGTTGCCACAGCGTGTCAGTGGGCAACGCCGCTATAACGCTGATATTCTGCGGAGGTTGGCATTTATTCAAGCTGCTCAGGCAGTCGGATTTAGCGTCGCTGAGATGCAGACGTTGCTCAAGGAACTGGATGTAGACGCACCTCTCTCTGCACGCTGGCAAGTTCTGGCGAAGCAGAAGTTGGCCGAGGTAGATACACTGATCCAGAAGGCGCAAAGCATGCGACGAATGCTGGAGCAGGGCCTGGATTGTAGCTGCCCTGATCTTGAACAATGTATTGATTGCGTGCTCAAAATCCACTGCAAAGGCCGGAAGCACACTGCGCTAACATTGTCCCAGGCACCAGGAGCATATGATACCTCACGCTAATTTCTATAGCTTTTATACTGGCTTGCGTCCTTTTTTGTTCAACGTAGTCTACAACTATGAACGCGAGAGAGGTCTCCAAAAGGTGCAGATCCAGCGTCAGAGATAGGTACAGAAAGGGTAAATAATAATGACAACCAGACCAGCAGATGATGAACAGTTGCGCACACTTGTGCAGGAGCGCTACACACAGAGTATCGCCGTAGTAAGTGGACAACCAGCGCAAGAACGAGGGTGTTGTGATAGTGGTTGTTGTACGTCAACGAGCACGTCAGGCGATCCGATCACCAGCAATCTCTATAGCGAGACCGAACTCAATGGGCTACCCATTGCCGCCGCACTTGCGTCACGAGGCTGTGGCAACCCGACGGCACTAGCAGAACTGCATGCCGGCGAAAAAGTGTTGGATCTGGGCAGTGGTGGAGGCATCGACGTGTTGCTTTCCGCGCAACGCGTTGGACCGACTGGCTTTGCGTATGGCCTTGATATGACCGATGCCATGCTGGCAGTTGCGGAGCGCAATCGCGTCGAGTCGGGTGTGGAGAACGTCAAATTTCTCAAAGGAATTATCGAAGCGATCCCCCTGCCCGAACAGAGTGTGGATGCGGTAATCTCTAATTGTGTGATTAATCTTTCCGCCGATAAGGGCCAGGTCTTGCGCGAGGCCTATCGTGTGCTCAATGCGGGTGGACGATTCTCAGTCTCAGATATCGTCATCCAGGGCCAACTGCCAGAAGTGATCCAGAAAGACATGGAGGCGTGGGCAGGCTGTATCGCAGGCGCTTTAGAAGAAGAGACCTACCGCCGTTTATTGACCGAGGCAGGTTTTACCGCAATAGAATTCGAGGTCACACGCCGTTACAGTGTGCAGGAGGTGGCCGAGAGCGGTGCGAGCGCCTCAATCGCCGCCCTCTCACAGGTCGAGCGTGATGAGTTAGAAAGCAAATTTGTGAGCGCATTCATTCGCGCCCAAAAACCATAAAATAACGTAAATACGCAGCGGGATTGTAAATAGCACCCCTACACCACGTGCGCGATTTTTGGAATTTTTGATGATATCATTCAACGATCACCGATGGTGTAGGGGTGCCGTTTACAATCCCGCGTTGGGGTGTTGGGGATATTGGAACAAAACAGGGGGATATACCATGGAAAAAGTACGCTGCCAATGGGCGCAGTCCAACGAGTTGTTCATACCATATCATGATGAGGAATGGGGTGTTCCGGTCCATGATGATCGCCATCTTTTTGAGATGCTCAATCTTGAAGGCGCACAGGCAGGTTTGAGCTGGCTAACCATTCTCAAGAAGCGTGAGCATTATCGTGCGGCATTTGATTATTTCGACGCGGAGAAAATCATCCACTACGATGATGCAAAAAAAGAGGCATTGTTGAAAGACGAGGGCATCGTGCGCAACCGTCTCAAGGTCAACGCCGTCATAGAAAACGCCAGAGCATTTCTTGCTGTACAGCGCGAGTTTGGCAGTTTCGATACCTACATCTGGCAGTTTGTGGGCGGGAAACCATTGAGCGATGCCAAAAAACAGAACGCCGTTGCGAAGAGCGAACTGATGAGCAAAGACTTGAAAAAGCGCGGTTTCAAATTCGTCGGCGCGACGATCTGCTATGCGTTTATGCAGGCTGTCGGCATGGTCAATGATCATACCCCTGACTGCTTCCGGGCCAGTATAATTGCCCTGCAAAACGCTTGACGCTGCTACCATCCGGCTATTCTCCTGCGGCGCTATAATGATAAAGATGGATAATAATGGGCATGAAATGCTCGTTTTTATGTAAAAGGAGACATATGAAAAGCATGGATGATCCAACGAACTCAGGCATCCCACCTGTGGTGGAGGGCATTGTGACCCGGCCCAGTCCGTATTCTGTGGAACAGACATTGGAGCGCCTCCAGGAAGTCATACATCACCTCAACTTGACCCTCTTTGCGCATATCGACCACAGCGGAGAAGCGCAGCGCGTCGGCCTCAAGATGCAAGAGGCACATGTGCTTATCTTCGGCAATCCTAAAGGTGGCACCCCACTTATGATTGCATCTCCATTGCTCGCGCTCGATCTGCCCCTCAAAGCCCTTGTCTGGCAGAGCGAGGATGGGCGTGTATGGGTAAGCTCCACCAGCGTTACCTACCTGGGGGATCGCTACTCTATCCCCCAGGAAGTGATCGGAAACATTGCCGGAATCGATGTCGTCATTGAGCAAGCAATAAGCATGTAAACCGCGCCCCTACACCATGAGTGGCATTGACCTTTTGCATGTCATATTTGTGGTGTAGGGGCGCGGTTTCCATACCCGTGTCGTGATCCAATAATATAAGGATCACCTTTTGTGTTTATTGTATGCTACACGTCTTGCCGTTAAGCTGGAAGCTCGTCGGTGCCGGGTTGCTGCCACTCCAGGAACCATTGAAGCCTGGATTGACAGAACTATTGGCTGCGAGGGTCCCATTCCAACTGGCATTGGTCACAGTGACCTTACTACCACTCTGCGTGAACACACCATTCCAGCCCTGCGTGACCTGCTGACTGCCAGGGAAGGTAAAGACCAGGCTCCAACCATTGATGGCTGAGCTACCGGTATTCGTAATGGTAAGATTTCCCGTAAAGCCGCCTGGCCATTGATTGGTCGCATAACTTACGCGACAACCGCCCGTTGTAATTGGTGTCGGAGTAGCGGTTGGCCCGGTGGTAGGCGTTGCTGTCGGCCCGGTCGTGGGCGTAGCGGTTGGCCCGGTGGTAGGTGTTGCCGTTGGTCCAGTTGTTGGAGTAGTCGTCGGCCCGGTTGTCGGTGTATTTGTGGGTGGAACCGGAGTGATGCCGATGCCCGATTTCTGCTGCATGTACTGTGAATGCTGGATGAAGACCGAAAGTTCGGGCGCTCCATGAGAGACACCGTAGATGCTATCGGGATTGCGAGCGATATACACCCAGAAGTTGTCGCCATCGCCTCCATACTGCTCAATGGCACCGTAGAGGGCCGTCCACCACGTCGTGCGATTGACTGAGGCATCCGAGCGGCTATTAAACTCGCCCAGAATGAATGGCTTGCCAACCGTATTGTGAGCATCATTAATCCAGGCCTTGATCACCGCCTGAGCCTGAGTCGTAGTGAGATTAGCCCAG
>JACDAE010000412.1 GCA_013695595.1 Ktedonobacteraceae bacterium
TCTCGATCTCATGCTCCCAGGGATCAGTGGCCTGGAAG
Organism: Ktedonobacteraceae bacterium; assembly: GCA_013695595.1. Taxonomy (GTDB): domain Bacteria; phylum Chloroflexota; class Ktedonobacteria; order Ktedonobacterales; family Ktedonobacteraceae; genus JACDAE01. The sequence goes on from JACDAE010000412.1 coordinate 39, forward strand.
TCTGCCAATCTCTACGCATGACCTCGAACACGCCCATTATTGTTCTGTCCGTCAAAGGATCAGAGAGAGATAAAGTGCAGGCGCTCGACGCAGGGGCCGATGACTATATCCTGAAACCGTTCGGCATGAATGAAGTGCTGGCACGTATGCGGGCCGCCTTACGCCACTACGCACGCGTCCAGGCAGGAACCGCCCCCCACATTCGCATCGGTCCCCTGGAAATGGATCTGGCACGCCGGGATGTGCGCTTCAATGAAAAAATACTCCAGCTCACTCCAACTGAATATGAACTGCTCAAAGTCTTTCTTATGCATCGAGGCAAAATTCTCACACGTCAGATGCTCTTAACAGGGGTATGGGGAGAGGATTCCCCCGGTAGAGCTCATAGCCTGCATGTCTACGTCGCACAATTACGCCAGAAGATCGAACCCAACCCCGATCAACCACACTTCATCCTGACTATCCCCGGTGTTGGATATCGCTTCAATGACGATGAGAGCGAGGAGGTCGACCTCGCAAAATCTTGAGTAAATCCTGAGCAAACACACACATCTTCAGACAGCCTATTTATTTCTCTTACGCTATACTGATACTGAAGCAAGAAAAGGAAGAGGCAGCGTAACGAGAACAATACATTCGCCTCTCCCATCCATGCTTCACCCGCTTCGAGAACAGAAATACGTTTCTGCTTCCCGATTGCAAAGATTTTGTCCCAGTTTCATATGACGACAAGACGACAGAAGGTCCGTATGATCCTTTCTAGACACGGAAGGAACGTTCGATGGACCACACATATTCTAGCAGCGATCTGGAAGGAAGGAGTCCGTGCATGCCTGGAACACGGATCTTATTAGTAGAGGACGATGAAGTCTTGCGCGATCTGGTGGGACGTAACCTCCTGGCGCGTTCCTATGATGTGAGTGTAGCGATCGATGCCGAGAGTGCTCTTGCACTTCTGCGCACGACAACCTTTGATTTGATCTTTCTAGATATTAATCTGCCAGATCAAACCGGGTGGGACATCCTACGAACCGCCCGCAAAGAAGGCTATATTCATCCCCAGGATATCAATGGCGATCTTGAGAAGCTTCCTGTTGTGGTTCTCTCTGCCGTGCGTGTCAGCCCAGGTCGCCTGGCGGAGTTTCACCCTGTCGCGTATCTGCCGAAACCTTTTCCGATGGAGGCACTACTGCGTCTCGCCGCCGAAGCCTCGCAGCGCAAAGAAGCTCATACGCCGCCGACTTCATGAAACATCTGGGGCATATCGTGCTCATCAGTTCACAAGGAGGAACTGCATGCTTGATCTATTGATTATTGTCGTAACCATTGTGATGTTTATAGCGTTTACCCTCTTCACCGAAGGCTGTGAGCGTCTGTAAATACCATGGTATTGTGCCCCCGGTGGGGCAATCGTCGATCCGTTAGCGACCCGTTCATTAGGAAGGAGAAGGCTATGAACTCACCTCTAGAATATATTCTGGTGGGCATCGTCACTCTTGGTGTACTCATCTATCTTATTATTGCTCTCCTGGCACCTGAGAAATTTTAGTCGTTTTTTAAGCATAAGCGAGGTAAAACATTATGCCTGTAACGCTGAATAGTGTCCTGCAGGTACTACTATTCCTGGTTATCATACTCCTGCTGACCAAGCCGGTCGGCCTGTATCTAACCAAAGTCTTTAATGGGGAACGCACCTGGCTCTCGCCAGTCGTTGCTCCCACGGAACGCTTCTTTTATCGCCTCTCCGGTGTTAACGCGGAGGAGGAACAGAAGTGGACGGGCTACATGATCTCTGTGCTGATCTTCAGCGTAGTCGGCATGTTGCTCCTCTATATGTTTGAGCGCACCCAACAGTGGCAGGGCACATTCTTCAATCCGGCTGGCCTGCCGAACGTGGAGCCTCAACTGGCGTTTAATACCGCCGCCAGTTTCACAACCAATACCAACTGGCAGAGTTATACAGGCGAGCAGACTATGAGCTATCTGACGCAGATGGCTGGCCTGGCCTTCCACCAGTTCGTCTCGGCGGCGGCTGGCATTTCACTGGCCGTGGCGCTGGTACGTGGATTGTCGCGCCGCAGCGCACAACACCTGGGAAACTTCTGGGTAGACATCACACGCTGCACGCTCTACATCCTGCTCCCAATCTGCTTTGTGGGCGCACTGGTCTTCGTCTCGCAGGGCATGATCCAAAACTTCAGCCCTTATACCATCGTGCATACGCTCAATGGGCAGGTGCAAACCATCGCGCAAGGTCCCGTGGCTTCGATGGAGATAATCAAAGATCTGGGCACGAACGGTGGCGGCTTCTTTAATGTAAACGCGGCACACCCGTTTGAAAATCCTAATGCCTTCACTGGCTTGATCATCATCCTCTCCGAACTCACCCTGGGAGCCGGGTTGTTCTACATGTTTGGCAAAATGGTGGGCGATACACGCCAGGGCTGGGTGCTTTGGGCCGTCTCCGCTATCATCTTTACAATCGGCATCGCTGTGGTTATCCCTGCTGAACAGACCGGTAACCCCCTCTTGACGAATGTCGGGGCGAACCAGGTAGTTAGCGCCTCTCAATCAGGCGGCAACATGGAAGGCAAAGAGGTACGCTACGGCATCACCATGTCGTCAATCCAGGAAGTGACCACGACCGCCACTTCTACGGGTACAGTTATGAGCTTCCATGATAGCTACACGCCGCTGGGCGGCCTGGTCTTGATCGTGAACATCGCGCTCGGTGAACTCATCTTTGGAGGCGTCGGCTCAGGGCTCTACAGTATGCTCTACTTTGCCATTATCGCGGTCTTTATCGCAGGCTTGATGGTAGGACGTACGCCAGAGTACCTGGGCAAGAAGATTGAACGCAAAGAAATCATGATGGCCGTGCTGGCCTTGCTGATTTCGCCGCTCCTGGTCCTGAGCTTTACGGCGCTCGCGGTGGCAATTCCGCAGGGGGTTGCAAGCATCGCCAACGCGGGACCACATGGTCTGACGGAGATCCTCTACGGTTACACCTCCGCCAATGGCAATAATGGCTCGGCCTTCGCTGGCCTCGCCGCGAACACGCCGTTCTATAACTGGACGCTCGGCCTCGTTATGCTACTCGGTCGCTTCGCTGAAGTGATACCAGTGCTTGCGTTTGGTGGTTCGCTCGTACAGAAACGAGTTGTCCCCGCTGGACTTGGGACATTCCCTACTACCGGACCACTCTTTGTAGCGCTCTTAATGGGCGTGATCCTGATCGTGGGTGCGCTTACCTACTTCCCGGCCTATGCGCTTGGACCGATCGTGGAACACTTGCTGATGTATTCAGGGAGGACGTTCTGACATGCAGACTGAGACGAAACCTGACACTTTAGAAACGGTTGAGACGAAGACGCGTCGTAAAGGAGAGATCTCGATCTTCGACGCGAAGATCATTCGCCGCGCTATCCCGGACTCATTTAAAAAACTGGACCCACGGGTGCAGATTAGAAACCCTGTGATGTTCGTGGTTGAGATCGGGAGCGTGGTTACCACGATCGAATTCATACGCCTGTGGCTGTTTACAACACCAACGCAAGCGCTGCCACGCACACAGCTCAACTACGAGATCCTGTTCAGTCTCGCGGTTGCGATCTGGCTCTGGTTTACCGTCGTCTTCGCCAACCTGGCCGAGGCGATGGCAGAAGGGCGCGGCAAAGCACAGGCCGATACCCTGCGTAAAGCTCGTACGACGACCCTCGCTAAACGTCTAAAGGGCCCGAAACGCTCCAGTGAGGTAGAAGAGGTCGCAGCACCCGATCTACGCAAGGGCGACCTGGTCCTGGTGGAAGCGGGCGATGTGATCCCTGGCGATGGTGAAGTCACCGAAGGCGTTGCCTCGGTCGATGAATCGGCTATCACCGGCGAGTCGGCCCCAGTCATTCGTGAGAGTGGCGGCGACCGTAGCGCAGTTACAGGTGGAACGCGTGTTCTATCAGACTGGATTGTCATGAAAGTAACTGCGAATCCCGGCGAGACGTTCCTGGATCGCATGATTGCTCTGGTGGAAGGTGCCAAACGCCAGAAGACGCCGAATGAGATCGCGCTCAATATCCTGATCGCCAGCCTCACCATCATCTTTGTTCTGGTGGTGGTTTCACTGGAACCATTTGCCATCTATTCAGGGCAGGCGGTATCGGTCACGACGCTGATTGCACTGCTAGTCTGCCTGATCCCAACAACGATCGGTGGGCTGCTCTCCGCAATCGGTATCGCGGGTATGGACCGCATGGTGCAACGGAACGTGCTGGCAATGAGCGGACGTGCGGTAGAAGCTGCCGGTGACGTTGATGTTCTCTTGCTTGACAAGACTGGCACGATTACGCTCGGCAACCGTATGGCGAGCCGCTTCGTGCCCGTCAGTGGCGTGGAAGAGCGTGAGGTCGCACAGGCGGCCCTGCTCTCCAGCCTCTCAGACGAGACGCCTGAGGGTCGCTCCATCGTTGTGCTGGCAAAAGAACGCTATAGCCTCACGGAAGAAGAGCCTGCTGCGGCAATCTTTATTCCTTTCACAGCAGTCACCCGTATGAGCGGCGTTGACTTCAACGGCACAGGGATCGTCCATAGCGTACGTAAAGGGGCCGCCGATGCTATTAATACCTATGTTGAGGAAAATGGTGGCAAGGGCAGCGAAGAGCTGAAGGATATCGTGGAGAGCATCGCTCGCGCCGGCAGCACACCGCTGGTGGTTGCCGAGGCAGACTCAGGCTCCAATGGCTCACAAGCAAAAGCACGCGTCCTTGGCGTCATTGAATTGAAGTATATCGTTAAAAGCGGCATGCGCGAACGTTTTGATCAGATGCGACGCATGGGCATCCGCACGATTATGATCACTGGCGATAATCCTCTTACCGCAGCGACGATTGCGAAAGAGGCAGGCGTCGATGACTTCCTGGCTCAGGCAACTCCTGAGACGAAGATGAAGCTCATCAAAGAGCAGCAACTGGGCGGCAAGCTGGTCGCAATGACCGGTGATGGTACGAACGATGCGCCAGCACTGGCTCAGGCCGATGTCGGCGTTGCGATGAATACCGGCACCCAGGCGGCAAAAGAAGCAGCCAATATGGTCGATCTGGACTCGAATCCGACCAAGCTGATCGAGGTCGTCGAGGTAGGCAAGCAACTCCTGATCACACGTGGAGCGTTGACGACATTCAGCATCTCGAATGACGTTGCTAAGTACTTTGCGATCATCCCGGCAGCTTTCTCGGTCACGTATCCGCAGCTTGAGACGCTGAATATTATGCACCTGGCAACGCCACATAGCGCGGTGCTTTCAGCGGTCATCTTTAATGCGTTGATCATCATCGCACTTATTCCGCTGGCTCTGCGTGGCATCAAGTATCGCCCGATCGGGGCGGGTCCGCTGCTGCGGCGTAACCTGCTGATCTACGGCCTTGGTGGCATCATCGTTCCGTTCATTGGTATTAAAATTATCGACGTTATTCTGCAACTATTGCATCTCACATTGTAATTCACGAGTGGGATTGGGGAACCGGGCGCACGCAAAGTGACGCCCCACCCTGGTCCCAATCCCATTCACCTACCGAGAACGTCTCCCACCGCCCGTTTGGGGGAAAACGCGATCCTGAAGCGAGGAAAAAAGAATGAGTACAATCACACCGGATGCTCCCGGCCTGACACCTGAGCACACACCTGAACGCCGACCAGTGCAAACATTTCTGAACAAATATCTGCGCCCGGCAGTCGTGCTAACCCTGATCCTGACCATCGTAACCGGCTTTCTCTATCCCGGCATTATCACTGGCATATCGCAGTTGATCTTTCCCTATCAAGCCAATGGGAGCTTAATCAAAGATTCCAGCGGCAATGTGATTGGTTCCGAGCTGATCGGACAATACTGGACGCAGCCACAATACTTCCATGGGCGGCCCTCCGCGACCGTCAACCTGAGTGGCACCCCGACCCCTTATGAGGCCGACAACTCAACGGCTTCCAACCTGGGTCCAACCAGTGCCACCCTGGTAAAGAATGTGCAGCAACGCGTCGCCGATTTGAAGAAGGAGAATCCAAACGCACCCGCCGGACCCGTGCCGGTAGATCTGGTCACAACTTCGGGTTCTGGACTGGATCCGGACATCTCAATTGCGGGCGCTCTCTATCAGGCACCCCGCATAGCAGCGGCACGCGGAGTGAGCCAGGACAGCATCACCCAGTTGATTACTAATCACGAGGCAGGGCGTTTCCTGGGCATCTTCGGCGAACCCTATGTGAACGTGCTTGATCTGAACCTTGCGCTCAATGCTCTGAAGAAATAAAGCATTGTAGGTAGACTGGTAGAAAATCGATTGATGCCGTTTAAAAATTGAACCTGGATACCTGGATCGTGGACAAAATACCAACCAGGATAGGGAAGCCATTTATTATTCCGTGGGTCCACGAAACGGATGGAGCGAGGCGTGATGGCCTCCACGGAATAATAAATGGCTTCCCTACCC
>JACDAE010000413.1 GCA_013695595.1 Ktedonobacteraceae bacterium
GGTAATGCATCCAGGGCCGCAATCGCTCCCTCGACCTGTCGCCCTCCATGATTGGAGACGATGATGCCATCCATGCCCGCGTCCAGCGCCTTGAGCGCATCGTCGGGATGTAGGATGCCTTTGAGCAAAATGGGGAGTTTCGTCTGCTCACGCAAGGTTGCCAGATCCTGCCACGTCAATGATGGGTTGGTGAATATTTGCAGGAAACGCTCTATCGCCGCCTGCGGATTCTGCTCCGGTGGCTGCGTGAGTGACGCGCGGAAGGCTGGATCACTGAAATAATTGCCCAATCCCTGCCCCAACAAAAATGGCAGATAGGCATTCTGGATATCATAGGGTCGCCACGCTAACATAAATGTGTCGAGCGTAACAACGATGGCTTCACAACCTGCTCGCTCGGCTCGTTGCACGATACTGGCATTGAATGCGGGATCTTTGCTCCAATAGAGTTGGAACCAGCGCGGCGTCTGCCCCATCGCCTGGGCAATCTGCTCCAATGGCGCGCTTGAGGCGGTGCTGAAGATCATCGGGACTCCCAACGCTGCGGCTGCACGCGCAACGCCCGGTTCTGCGTCGGAATGCACAATCGAATGCACCCCGATTGGCGCTAACAGGAATGGAAATGGGTAGCGTCTCTTGAACAGCTCAATACTCAGATCACGCTCTGCAACATTGCGCAACATACGTGGCACGATACGCCAGCGGCGAAATGCGGCCAGGTTGGCCTGCATACTATCGGTCATGCCATTGAGATACCCACTGGCTTCAGGGGTCATGGCAGCATTCGCCGCCTGCTCTAAGGCATCAACTCCCACGGGCAACTGAGGCCGCTGGCCTCCAAGTCCTCCCATGTATACCTGAAGTTGCCTCTGCAATCCATAGGAAGTCGCTGGCGTAAATTGGGAACTCATTTTGGTTTCCTTTCACCTCGTCGTAGTGTTGCGCCTCCACGCGGGCACACGAAATCTGGCCTCCTCTGAATTACACACTATTTATGCTCCACCGTCAAATGGTGGCGACACAGGATTCCGCCCACTCTCCTCCAGACGCTGATAGATCACATATGAATACACTACTGCCAGCACAACGTCCAATAACAACAGACCTACCACTCCCCATATACGAATTGAAGGAATAAAGCTCAACACAATACCTACAACTCCCGTTCCCACAAACAACCACCCGGCAAAGCGATGCGTCCTCTCCCATACAGTGTCGCTTACCAGCGTCCACGGTGTTCTGATACCAGCCCAGAAATTGCGTCGCAGCTTGCCCAGGTAGTTCCCCATCGCAAGCAGCATGACAGAAAGGAGCAAGCAGATCACAAATGAGATATCAACCGGCAGGTGAAAAAGCACGGCAAGGATGGTCAGTTGTATCATCAGCATAACCAGGAAAACGCTGATCAGAATGCGATCCACTACCTCTACATTTGCACGCCGCCCCCCACTTTCAGAGCCTATCCTGGGGCTGATACTGAGCAGAGCACGTATCAAGATGTAGATGCCTAACGTCAACACTGGAAACAGAAACGTATCAACCCACTTCGCACCATAGCCATTTACCTGTCCGGCAGCATTCCAATGAGTCGGGACTCTATCCGGCAAAAATGGGTAAGTCAGAAGCGCAATAAGAAGCTGTACACCGATAATTGCGAGAACAAATATCTGCGTAGAGCGAGATGACAAAGGTTTCACTTTCTCCGTATTTATAGGGTCCATTGCTTCACCTCATTAGGAAGTACATAACCATTCAAATGCACATTATTGAACCGTATTATCCTGGTAGTTCTCTTTCATCGATGGGATCGGCTGCTGGCTCATCGTCGACGCTGCCAAACCAGCCCAGGACCTCCGTCATGAGGTCCTGGAATACGGTGGTATTGAGCGAGTAGACCTGAAATTGCCCACGCCGCTCAACACGTACCAGATCGGCCAGCTTCAATACCGTTAAGTGATGCGAGAGCGCGGTGCGACCGACGCCCGCATATTCTGCCAGTTCGCCCGCCGTTCGTTCGCCACCACGCAGGTATTTGAGGATACGACGGCGCGTGGGATCGGCTATCGCTTTATACGCCTCTTGCATTCTACTTCCCCTTCCTTATATGTGTGAAAAACCAGGTCGGAGCTTGATTGATGTTGTTTAAAAATTAAACCTGGATACTCAGGTCGTGGACCAAACACCAATCAGGGTAGGGAAGCCATTTATTATTCCGTGGGGACCATCACGCCATCTCGTTCCATGCGTTTCGTGGACCCACGAATAATAAATGGCTTCCCTACCCTGATCCGTACCCCGGTCCATTGTATCGATATCCACATCAAATTTTTAAAGGGTATGCATCACATCCGCCATTCATTGATTAGTAGCCCCAGATTGATCAATCACGGACGCGGTTGGACCGCGTTCCGACCCATCAACAGGTCGTCGTAATTGTCCAGGACCTGGCTTCAAACGGCCAGTAGCCGCCAACCAGATCCCAAATGCCAGCATAGGCAACACTCCAATAATCCCAATAGGGGCGGCAATGAGCGAGTCTGCATGCGAAAGCAAGATGGTAGCAAAACCCGCCTGCCCATTGACCGCGGCATGTGCCAGCGTTGAGGGCCAGACGCTCCCCGAACGGAAACGCAGCCAGGCAAAGATGAAGCTCAAAGAGGTCGTGAATACAACTATCATCAGGATACCCAACCAGGGATGACCCGGATAGTTATATCCAGCAAGCACGATCAATGGTGCATGCCAGAGTCCCCAGATGACACCTGTAATCAATGCTGCACGCACTCCACCCAGGGGAGCCAGGCGCATCAACAGGTAGCCTCTCCAACCAAACTCTTCGCCAAGGGTAAAGATCATATTTATGATAAGGCCCAACGTAAATGCCAGGGCCGTCTGCCCACCAATGCTGATCAGCGCATTCTCCTTTCATATTAAGCGCGGGAAACATTTCACCCATTCACAATGCAGCATACAACCAATGTCTGGATGCCGACCTCAACACAATGGCTAACAATGGTACCAAAGTACAGCTCTGGCAGTGCAACGGTTCAGCACAACAAATGTGGAAGCTCACAGTTTACTCCAATGGTACTATGAAAATCCAGAGCCAACACTCTCCTTTTCGCTGTCTGGATGCCGACCTCAACACCATAGCGAACAATGGCACCAAAGTACAGCTCTGGGACTGCAACAACTCAACGCAGCAGCAATGGGATCTCTTCAGCTTACCCAATGGCAATACATCTATTGAAAGTAATCATCCCCCCTACAACTATCTGGATGCTGACCTCAACACCATCAACCGTAACGGCACCAAAGTACAGCTCTGGGGACCCGTTGGTGGCACTAATCAGCAGTGGTATTAAGCGGCTAGCAATTCGAAAGCATTTTTCAATCTTTTTGCGAGGTTGAAATCGACAAATGTATGACATATGGGGTCGAGACCAATTTACTGGTCTCGACCCTTCAAAGTTAAGGCAGATTAGCTAAAAGATTGTAAAAAGCCTTGCATCTGATACAATGGAATCTCGTCAAATTGCATCATCAAGGGGGAAACATCATGCCCAAATGAAAGCACAGACAGCCTCATGTTCAGGAACAGGCTGTTCCTGAGCGAGAAACGTCCATGATCACCACACCACCGCAACCAGGAAAGAGTCTACTAAGCACCTTTACCTCATTACGGCAGCGCAACTTTCGCCTTTTCTGGTCCGGGCAGATCATTTCACAACTGGGCAGCCAGATGCAGGCCATTGGGCAGGCATGGCTCGTGCTGCTCCTGACCCATAGTGCCTGGCAGATCGGCCTCGTGGGAGCGCTACAGGCTCTACCGATCTTGCTCTTCTCGCTCTTCGGGGGCGTCTTCGCCGATCGCTGGCCCAAGAGGCGTGTCTTGCTGGTGACTCAATCTGTGGCTACCATCCAGGCTCTTCTCCTCTGGATATTAATAGTGACCGGAACGCTACAACTCTGGCATCTGTATAGTCTGGCGTTCCTGTTAGGACTCACGTACAGTATGGGGAGGCCGGCGAGCAGAGCGTTCGTCGTCGAAATGGTTGGACGCGCAGACCTGCCCAATGCGGTGGCCTTGAACTCCTCACTCTCTTCCCTGGCACGCATTGTGGGACCTGCACTGGGTGGCCTCATCATTGCCGTAAGCGGCGTACCAATGCTCTTTCTACTCAATGCGCTCAGTTTTCTGCCGGTGATTGTAGGTCTGGCACTGATTAAAAGTCACGAGTTATACGCTCAGGTACGTCAACAGAGAGGCGTGGATGAACAGCAAAGCACATGGCAAAGTGTGCGTGAGGGTATGGATTATGTCTGGCAAACACCTGCCGTGTTGTTGGTAATCCTTGTGGTTGGATTGGTCCTGCTCTTCGGCGCGAACTTCGATGTTGTTCTCCCACTCATTGTGACCGATGTGCTCCATGTGGGAGCGACGGGCTTAGGTCTTCTCTCTACCGCAAACGGTGTTGGTGCCCTGCTTTCGGCACTGTGGCTGGCCTGGAGCAATCGGAAGCCAACGATCCGCTATGTGCTGCTTGGTATGCTGATCTTTGCTTTATTGGAGGTGATTTTTGCGCTCACACACATCTATCTGCTGTCATTGCTACTCATTGCGAGCGTAGGTTTTACGGAGGAGGCTTTTGCCGCGCCAGCGATGACGATGCTTCAGATGGTCACACCAGATCACTTGCATGGACGCGTCATCAGTGTGCAGGTGCTCTTCTTCGATGGCAGCCTCCCGCTTGGATATCTATTGATCGGCTGGCTGGCTGGCCTATTTGGACCATCGAACGCTCTACTGATCGGTGCACTGCTCACGCTACTCGTTGTGGGGGCTGGCTGGTTGGGGCGTAAACCGGCGGAGAATAGCATGAAACACGAAATACATTAGATAAGGAAACATATATGCAACGGTTTGAACATCTTCTTGAACACCTGGACCACGACGATCTGGACAAAACGATCATCCTTTACAGCAGGGGCAACCACTCCCAGCCTTACCACCAGACTCTATTCCTGCATACTTCAGCATCACCATAGGAGACCTGCAAGCCAGCTATATGTATCTGCCCTCACCGGCAGCATTGGACATCAAACATCTTCTCGACGAACTTATGCGCTTAAGACATTAATGACTCTGTTGGCAAAACGATCCGGACAAGTGAACCCCGGAATAATAAATGGCTTCCCTACCT
>JACDAE010000431.1 GCA_013695595.1 Ktedonobacteraceae bacterium
GTATGTATCTCAACTTCTGTTATTAACTTCTTTTTTTGTTTTGTAAACATGCACACTACAAACGATGAGAGCTATCGAGAGCAAAAATAGTATCGAGCCGTTCAGGTGTCAGGGTGCGCCAAAGATAGTTATTGTGATAACACCACCAGTAGCTTGTCCTATGCTCGCACTTGCTGGAACAATGAAATAACCGAGTGTAACGATGCTAAAAGAACCAATACCAGCAGCAAAAGGAGCAGTTGCTAGTGTAATAGGTTCCGTCACCAGATCCTGCCCAAGGGGTGAAACAGATATTGAGTTCGTTGACGAGCAAACTAAGTTAGTAGCACAGGTAACAACGATTGGCTTTATTGCATCGAGGAAAAGATCAGACTTTGGGCCGTTAGTACCAAATCGAAGGGCTGTACTGCTCTCAGTTAGCTTCCAACCTGCACCTGAACCTCGATTATCAAAGACATCCGTTTCAAAGCTGAAAGAGATAGTCTGATCTCGGTCCTTGATGCTAATAGCAGAATTACCACTATTCACGATAGGATTATTTATGACTCCCGACAATGTTTTAGGGACGTGTGTGGGTGTAGGGGTAGGAGTGGGTGTGCGTGTGGGGGTAGGCGTAGACGTGGCAGCAATCGCATTTAACATACAGACCTGGACCTGGCCGATTGCACAACCCAACTGACTAGCGGGAGTAAACCCGCTAGTAGAATGGCGATCGTGTCCGTACGAATCGTTGGTTATCGGACTGGCAGTTGCTGTAAGCAGAGAACCGACAAGATATATTATCATAATTTCAACAGTGAGAATAAGGATAATCAGTGCTTTGACCATGATCCTCCACCTTAGTCTTGTATACATGCTCAAACCTTCTAAATCACTTTATCTATTGTAATCCCCATATACCTTTGCCTCTTACATGTATCAGGTTAAAGGTATTTAGCCTCTAAATACTGGGTTCTATCGCACATTTTGTCTTTTTGTCAATTTTGTCAATTTTGTGTCAACTGGCTCACCAACTGGCTTATTAATAGATTCAGAGTAGACAAAAGGCTGTGTCTTCTCACTCTGCTTGCCTCCGAATCGTAAGCGAGGGAGCATGATGAAGAGTTTGTAAAGCCAGGAACCTAGTGTGCACATGACGAGAAGCAGGACGCCTCCTCCAACAGCTACCTGCCAGGGTGATAGCAGGCTTAAGAAGCTCTGAGTATCTCCGAGAGAGACGAGTGTAGAAACGGCATTTGTAAGATTCTTCTTTGATGCCGTGATAGTGAACATCGTTGTATAGTGCAGGTGCTGATTGTGCCCATAGATCAAAGTCAGCACAGCTTTATACTGTCCAATAGAGAGTGCACGGTGCTGAATATAGATAGGGTCATTGATGGACGTTTGTGGCAAGAACGTATCGAGTTGCAAAGCCTGATTTTGCAAGAGGTGTCCATTGGAATCAAAGATTTGCAGATTACCAGAAGATTTGACCATCATATTCCCAGCATTACTTAACCCCAGCAGTAATCGTTGATAGATACCTGCACTACCAGGATGTATGCCTGTCACGACCAATTTTTCGATAGCCGTACCCGGCAGATTGACCTGCACAGCAATGATCCTGAGTTGTTGTAGTTTGATAGGAACATTTTTGGATGTAAAAGTTTGCAGGGCCGTGTTGTCAACGACAATACCACCAACATGTTGACCTGCACGGACATGACTGGGAATGGTAAGGCGAAATGGGACAATTTGACTCTGACTAGGAGCGAGTGTCAACTGACGGCGACTTAGTGTAATCCAGGCTCCGACATCAATTCGGGCATCGGTACGAGTATGGAAAGTGGTACCCCCCGCCGCAGCAGTAAATGCATCGACTGGATAGAGATTAACTGTGCCACTTTGCGAGCCGATATTGGTTACACGTATGCTATTTTGCTGATGTGTGGCTGGTTGCGCGTTCATCACAAAATACGATGTGGTTACTGGGTTATTGGGATCAGAGAAGACCGGATTTATTTCGAAGGCCGCCTGACCACCTATGGCATGTACAATCGAAACACTCAGTGCTTCTACTAGTACCACAGCCATAATCAACACAACCACATTTTCACGCAAGAAAGCTCTGCGACCCAGAAAAAAATACAAGATCCTCATAACTGCTACCTTTTTAAACTAGTATAGAGGTACACAACTCCCTCTTCACCAATACCTACTATGACACCTGATAAACATGCAATGCGAGAGAAAGAAAAGGGAGAACTGTTTTCACCGCTCTCCCTTTTCGGCTCAAACAAGCTTACGCGATTTAGGGAGCAGTATCAACGGTCACTGCAATAGTCCCGCCTGTAGCTGTTCCATCACCCGCGCTGGCAGGTACAGTGAAATTACCCAGAGTCGCAATATTAAAGGAGCCACGACCGCCGCCGGCAGGTGCGCTAACGAGCGTAACAGGTGCAGCCACTAAATCGGCTCCAGCCGCTCCAATGGTGAGTGTACCTGGTATGCAGGAGGCATTGGCGGCACAGGTAACAGTGACAGGTGTGGATGAGTCAAGAAACAGATCCGACGTCGGGCCACCAGTACCGAAGGTCAATGGAGTAGCACTTGCACTTACGTGCCAACCAGGCGCAGTACCTCGTCCATCAGAAACCTGTGTCAGAAATCTGAAAGGGACGGTCTGGTCAGCGTTGCTCGCAGTTATAGCATTACCATTATTTACTATGGTACTGTTTGTGTTCGCTGATAACGTTCCACCTGTGATAGTAATGCCTACACCTCCAGCCGAACACGGTGTGCCTAGTGTACACGTGGCAGCCGAAGCAGTACCCGCCATAACTCCCATGACTCCCATGACCATACTACTCATCAACGTTGCGCACAAACATACTTTGAGAAAACGGTTTTTATACTCTTGCATACGATTGGTTTCCTTCTGACTTGAATGCCAGCTAATCAACAAATAATCAAATTTTCTTCTCATTCAGTATGTACATACTGAATGATTTCCGTTGTCATCATATACATACTATAAAGCGTAATATTTCTACATATATCATAATACATTGAATGTTATCTATTCTTATGAAAGAGATACTAAATGTGTAAATAGATACGTCTGCTAAGAATAGATGAGGTGATCGAAAAACATTCATGACCATACTGTGGCTTAAGCTGAGCTTCAGATCTTTATACTCAATTTTGCCTCCCTAAATTTTCTCGATTGATGCCTGTACTGCGACACATTCATGTGTACTCTTTAACAATCACAGAAGGAGAGACTTTAATGTTCCACACGAAACGTACCTTCCTTATACTGTCGCTCATTCTCGTTATAATCAGCATAATCATTCTCCTTGCTCCTTTTTCTAAAGGGGCACAGGTAGCATATGCGCGTGCTCATTCCTTTAGTCCGGTCGTTAATTACCCGGTTGGCAACAACCCTATTGGGGAAACTGTCGGCGACATTATGGGCCAGGGGTATCAAGACATCGCCGTCGCGAACGAAGTTGACAGTACGGTGACTGTTTTAGCAAATGATGGGAGTGGAGTATTTACCCCTCAAACTCCTGTTCATACTGGCAGTAATCCAACAGGGATAGCTATAGGCGATTTAGCAGGTCAGGGGCATCAAGATATTGCTACCGCAAATATTGGTGATAATACCGTCAGTATCTTATTAAACAATGGTCATGGAATACTGACGCCACAAGCTCCCATTGCTGTTGGGAGAGGGCCACTAGGAATAGCCATTGGCAACTTTATGGGTCAGGGGCATCAAGATCTCGCCGTCGCTAATGTAAATGACAACACGATTAGTATTTTAGCAAACGATGGAAGTGGCACCTTTACTGCTCAACCTCCTCTCGCTGCTGGCAGAGGTCCACTAGCGATAGCTGTTGGCAACTTTATGGGTCTAGGGCATCAAGATCTTGCAGTTTCAAATACAAGTGACAATACGGTCAGGATTTTTGCGAACAATGGGAACGGCACCTTTACTAGCAAATTGCCCATTTTCGTTGGCAACGCTCCACAATGGATAACTACTGGAGACTTCATGGGACAGGGACGTCAAGATCTTGCAGTCACTAATTCTGGTGACAATACCGTTAATGTTTTAGTGAACCGTGGAAGGGGAGTATTTACTGCGCAGCCTCCCATTTCCGTTGGTACCAATCCTCGAGGAATAACTAGTGGCAACTTCATGGGTTTAGGGCATCAAGACCTCGCGGTCGCTAATTCTAGTGATGACACGGTTAGCATTTTAGCAAACGATGGAAGTGGGGTATTTACTGCGCAACCTTCCATTTTCGTTGGCAGCAATCCAATAGGGATATTTGCTGGTGGCTTCACAGGTTCAGGCCCGCAAGACCTCGTAGTCGCTGATTTTGGTGGCAATGTTGTCAGCATCCTGCTAAATACGTCCACGTCCATCACACCCACACCTACATCGACATCCTCTACAGCAACGTGTGGTGGAATTATAGATGCGGATATAACGCCTGCAATTTGTAATGTTCTTATAGCACTGGATGTTAATCCTGGCTTGCTCACAAATCAGGTGCAGCCAAGCGTCACATTTACCAGTCACAACGTGCAACCAGCAGATGGAAACAACACGAATCCCTTTATCATTCCCAATGGTCTGGACCAGATAGTGAACTTCCAATTCATTGACAATGTGATCGATACACGCAATACGCAAGCTGGTTGGAACCTGGAAGCACAATCAACTGGATTAGTGGCTAGTAACGGTAGTCCACCAATCACAGACATTATGCTTGGAGGGGACCTGGCTGATTCCACCTGTGACAGTACGACAGCCTGTACACCTTCTATAGCAAACCTGATTCCTGGTACGGACCTGATATTAAGCGCAACACCCCAAATATTTATGGATGCGCCTACAGGTGATACAGGAGTAGCCAACCACGGTAATTATCATATCCTTGCAACCGGCTCGTTCACAGTACCAGCAGCGGCGGTTGCTGGTACTACATATAGTGGCGTTATCACAGTAACACTGACGAACGCGGCAAGCTGACCTATCGGGGTGACGCTTCATCCTCTACAGGATGAAGCGTTAAAATAGGTTGTTATAGTCGGACTATAATCCTCTGTAGTTGTGCCCGCATTTTCAGTGCAGAAATCTTCGTTTCAAGTCTATGGCTACTTTACGAACACGAGGAACCCAGAAGAACAAAGCTGTCAGGATCAAAAACAGGATCGTGGCTGCGATAATGAAATACCAGAGAGTTAACTGGCTGAAGAAGTTGCCGGAGGTCGGAGGAGTTACCAGGCCGGATATGACGGCGGGAATAGGGAATGGTTTGGACGGCAATGGAACGGTAAAAGTTGTTGTATAATCTAAAACGTGATTATGTTCGTATTCTAGATGTATCTTTGCAGTATATGTCTTCCCAGGTGTAAGCGCATTGTAGCGAATATAGACGGGATAAGAGATGGCATTCTGAGGCAAAAAGGCGTTGAGCTTCAAAGAGATATTCTGGAGCATCTTCCCTTTCTGATCCAGGATATGCAGGCTTCCAAATGGATGCAACATCTGCGTTCCTGTATTTCTAAGCTGCAACAGCACACGTTGATAGTGGCTCTGTTGATCATAATTGACACCTGTTGCCTGTAGCCGCTCTACCGTTTTGCCCGGAAGTGTAACGCTCACACCAAGAATGATGAGCGATCGTATATGTATACCAATTGAGTTGTGATCAGATCCTGTGGATTGGACGTATGGTTGATAGAGAGATTCAGCGATAATGCCTCCATAATGTTGACCAGGGCGCACATGTTCAGGGACGTTCAAAGAGAATGGAATATCAACACTCTCACCGGGATTAAGTGTGAGTGGTTTGCTGCGCAGGGAGATCCAGGCTCCCACATCACGCCGTGGATCATCATGGGCATGAAAAGCCATGCCACTCGTTTGAGCGGTAAATGCATCAACGGGATGAAGTTTCACAGAACCCCTGGCCGTGCCAGTGTTTTTCACCTGGACATAATCTTGTATCTGCCCATCTGGTTGCAGATTATAGATAAAGTACGACCTCGGAAGTTGATTTGTCTTATGACTGTAAAAAGGCATTATACTAAAAATAGGGTTATGAGCAACCCAGGAGTTTCTGGCTAACGCTCTGCCTGGTGCCAGCACAGAAAGTATTCCCAATACAACAACAATGAGCAGCGCTGCTCCTGGCGAACGTTTGCACGTTCGTGAGGTAGATAAATGCGCAAATGAGTATAGATTGGACATCTTCCCTATTTTTCCTTCTTTATCTATCTAAGATCCTATACTCACCATACACACAAGTACAAAATGCTCCAATCAATCTAGCCTCAACACTTTGGGAATCCTCAGATATTTGCTTCGGTACTCTGAAGATACCTTCTGAACTTTTTCTTCTCAACCGATACTTATACATCACAGTAGCATAGTATTCAAAAACAAGAAGGAACTGCGCCGTA
>JACDAE010000439.1 GCA_013695595.1 Ktedonobacteraceae bacterium
CTTCAATGAGCAGGTGCTATCCTTTGTCGATCCGCATGGACTCTCGTTGGAACTTGTGGCTCATCATGACGCACAGCCCCATAGCCCCTGGAAACAGGGACCTGTACCGGAAGAATATGCCATTCGCGGTTTCTTTCACGTCACGCTAGCCGAGACGTATCAGGAGCGCACCGCGAAGATGCTTGTTGATGTATTGGGTTTTCGTCTGCTCCAACAAGAAGGCAATCGTTTCCGCTATGAGGTAGGAGATGGTGGTCCAGGCGCTCGCCTCGATGTATTAAGCCAGCCCGATCAGCCACGTGGCAGGATCGCTGTAGGAACCGTTCATCACGTTGCATGGCGCACACCAGACGACGAGCATCAACTTGCATGGCGTCAATATCTGCTCAGTCAGGGCAGTGATGTAACTCCTGTTATGGATCGTAACTACTTCCACTCAATCTACTTTAACGAGCCGGGCGGTGTCCTTTTTGAAATTGCCACCAACCCTCCAGGCTTCTCTATTGACGAGCCTGTCGAGGAATTGGGAACGCACCTCAAGCTTCCACCAACCCTGGAGGCGCACCGTTCACAGATCGAGAAGGTGTTGTTGCCGATTCATGTGCCAGAAGAGAATGCTGGTAAAAGCGTTCTGGAGGGGTAGAGATGGAGACGAACAAAATAACAGGGCCGCACCAGGGACGGCCCGTGCTGGCTGCAGGTGAACCACTTGAGCGTGCAAAAGCAGCCATGATTATGATCCACGGACGTGGAGCATCAGCAGAAGATATCCTGAGTCTGGCAGGCGAAGTGAATCAGCCCGGTTTTGCCTATCTTGCGCCACAGGCCGCTGAATATACGTGGTATCCAAATAGCTTTCTTGCACCAATTGCAAGCAACGAGCCGGGAATTTCTTCTGGCCTCGCTGTCATTGCCACCCTTCTTGAACATCTGACGAGTGCAGGTATTGGGCCTGAGCGCACAATTCTGCTCGGCTTCTCGCAGGGTGCGTGCCTGTCACTCGAATTCGCATCCCGCAATCCCCGCCGCTATGGTGGCATTGCTGGACTCAGTGGTGGCTTGATTGGTCCAGATGGGACGCCACGCGACTATCCAGGCTCTCTACAAGAGACGCCCGTTTTTCTAGGGTGCAGCGATAGAGATATGCACATCCCCAAAGAACGTGTCCAGTTCTCATCTGAAGTGTTACAGAAGCAGGGAGGAGCAGTCACTATGCGGCTCTACCCCAATATGGGTCACACTGTCAATGATGATGAACTGGAGGCGGTTAGAGCCATGATGGCATCTATTATTACGTAGTATTCTGTCAACCGTCATCGCATTCCCATGAACATATGGCGTAGGGGCGGTGGCCAGCACACGCCCCTACGCCATATGGGACACGATTTTCTCTTCATCTAGTCCCCTCCAAACGACTCATAGGAAAAATAATCTATAGTATTTGAAATAGTTTATATACTATAGATAAAGCATTTTAATGGTAGGGGGGCATGTGAGATGGCAGGGGAGTCTATTAATGAATACGAACCGTTAGAAGACGAGAAGCTGTGTTTACAATGCAAAAAGATAAGGCCGTTAGCGGATTTCTCACAATACAAGGGAAAGGCCACTGACCATCGCAAAATCTGTCGTGAATGTGAGCAATTCAAGCAGTATGAGCGACATTGCCGGGTGATTGCCCAGAGAGAAACGTGGCAGACGCAAGAACGCGCCGAAAGAAGGCATCAATCCTGGCAAAGAAGCGTTACATTACGGCAGATGCATGAAGAGCGCTGGCGAGAACGTGAACACTGGTATCTTCAGCAGCCAGAACGTCGTTGTCGTGCATGCCAACAAATATTTCCCGCATCTGCCTTTGGTGGAAGTACCACTCCCGCTGGTTTTATGTTGCATGTGCATTGTAAGGCTTGTCATGCAGCACTCCTTGAAAGACGTATGCCCGTTTGTTGTTTATGTCAGAAGAGAGTGGTTCATCGTAACTTCCTGGCAACGTTTAATGGATACATACTATGCGGCGATGGTATCGCGTTTTCCCTGTGCTGTGAGGATTGTGCAATGGCTTTCCATAAGCTTTCTAGTGCTCAACAAGACATATATATTCATGCCTGTTGCCAGAGGACGTTTCCGATGGGGCAGGTCATTTATGCCGAAGTGGACCCGCTGACGGATGAAATACGTTATGTTGGGCGTACGGGGAGGCCAGAGCGTCGTCATGCACAACATCTTTGTGATCGATCGGCAATCGCAGGGCAGTGGGGGGCGCAAAAAACAGCGTGTTATACGCGCCGAAACTGGATGCAGGCGCTTGTGGAGCAGGGATTGCAGCCCTCTATGCAGATTCTCTACCATGTAGGGATCTCTCCCCTGGTGTTGGAATGGGAGCAGCGCTTTATCTGGCATGGCATGCAGCAAGGTTGGCGACTCCTCAACTGGGAAACGATGGATGAAAACCTGGTTGCCCGCGTCCGAACTGCACACTATAATTTTTTGCAAACTCCATTTGAGTTGCTTGTTGAGCAGCACTTTTTCGCGGCGAATGACCTGGTGGCCTTTCTTCACACACGCTATCAACAAGTGGTAAATACCCTACCAGGTGGTTTGGCCCTCCAACGTAAGCACCGGGACGCATTGACTTGAGCAAACCGCTTCATATCCAGGGTATCAGCAGAGAAGAGTGTAAATAACGACGAGATCTACACTCTCTTGATGCGTCGCCAGTTCACGCCGGCTTGCAGGCCTACCT
>JACDAE010000442.1 GCA_013695595.1 Ktedonobacteraceae bacterium
GGACCCATCAGCGGATGTGCGTTTGCCAGCAGGCTTTCAGGCGGCACTTAGCTTCAAAACCCAGGTCTCGCAGGTCAAGATGCTACCTGCCGGCGAATGCATCAGCTATGGATGCACCTATGTTACAGAACGTCCTACGAAGATCGCCGTATTACCCGTGGGATATGCCGATGGCTTCAGGCGAGCACCAGCCAACTGGGGCAACGTTCTTATCGCGGGACAGGAAGCGCCCTTGCTTGGTCGCGTCTGTATGGATCAGTGCATCATCGATGTCACCCATATTGCGCAGGAAGTACGCATGGGTGACGAAGTGGTGTTGATTGGGCGGCAAGGGCAGGCCATCCTGAGTGCCGAACAGGTAGCCGAGCGTCTGGGCACGATCAACTACGAGGTGGTTTCCGAGATTCTGGCCCGTGTGCCACGCGTTGATTGACCCTACCCAGGCAATAATGGGATCTATACCCCTACAATTCTAATTCGCTCATTTGATACGCACGCCACTTTTCATAGCCTAAGCGAGCATAGAAGTCGGTCAGGGAGACCCAATCAATGTAACAGGAAGTCAATCCCTGATCACGCAGCAACTCGGAGGCATGAGCAACCAGGCTCAATCCGATGCCGCGCCCACGTTCGGCCTGGGCTACACCGACACACCCTATCGCTCCAGTGTGATTGTTCAAGAGAGGTTCCCATAAAACATCACACCTTGAAGGATGCGAAAGTTTACTATAAATTGCCGTACTGGCAACCACTTCACCAGTAGCATCTCGTGCCATGACAATATCGCTATAATCACCGACCCCCGCGACACGCTGAAAGTGGTCAACCCATTGTGGAAACTCATACATCTCAAAAGAGAGAACTTCGTCAATCGTCTCATGCGTCGCGACCTCGAAGTGCAACTGTTCTCGCTCAGCACGCAATTTCACATGTGATGGTGTTGTATATCGATGAAGATCCTGGATAAGATCATAAACAGTGTGGTCAAAATGCCATCCTTGAGCTTGAAAAAATGCCTGACCAGCAGGTAGATTCGCAGGGACGCCAGGCCAGAAACGCGGCCATCCTCCCCCTACCTGTACATAACGCACACCTTCCGATTGAAAATGCTCAAGTGCTGTCTTATATAATGCCGTTCCAATTCCTCTTCTTTGCCAATCAGGAGCAACCAGTAAAGCAGTAATATGTGCTTTCTCAGCCTGTTCTCCATAGCGCTTCAAGCCTGCCAACAGACCAACTATGCGTCCATCTTCTTTGGCGATAAAATGACGTGCTTCAGAAGATGCAAGCGTCTGCCGAAAGTGCGTTACAGAAAGCGGCCATTTCTGGCCTACAGTTTGCTGCCATAGTTGAAAAATGGATGTCACATCCATATCAAAAACATATGGCTGAATTGAGTTAAAAGTTTTCTGCATTGTCTCATCCTCTCCATTGAGTAATGATTTATTAGTAATCAAGGCGATCAAGGGCAAACACAAAATTTGTCCTACCTATACAATAACACATAAATACGGATGAAATTTACCCACATTGTAAGAGAAAGTTAGAGAAAGTTGTTTCAAAATAAAAAACGAAAAGATCTATTGCTTTTTGAATACGCCACAAGGTACATTATAGGCGTATAACCCTTCGATCAATGAATCTCAAATAAGGATGAAGAGAGTAAAAATGCAAGAAGGTACATTAGAAAACACTGATGCACTAAAGGATACACAAACCACCGCCATTTTGATCGCCAATCCAACGGCTGGTAGCTACACACAGCATGAGAACGAGATTTCTAATACCATTTCATTCATGCGTTCTCACGGCTGGCAGGCAGAACTCAAACTGACTCAGAAAGCTGGCGATGCACGTCACCTGACACAAGAGGCCGTGAAGCAAGGCATCAATGTGGTTGTCGCTATCGGTGGTGATGGTACCGTCAATGAAGTGATTCAAGAGCTTGCGGGCAGCGAAACAGCGTTAGGTGTGATTCCAAGCGGTACCGTCAATGTGTGGGCACGCGAAGTTGGTATCCCCCTGGATTTCTCTGGCGCACGCGATGTGTTAATCTCTGGACAGACACGCCGTATCGATCTGGGAAAAATCAATGATGACTATTTTCTGCTGATGGTTGGTATCGGGATCGATGGAGAAGTGGCGCACGCCGTTGAGAAGAAGACCGCCAAACGCTTTGGAGTGCTTGGTTATCTCTTCGTCGGTACATGGCTGGGTCTGGGCTATCCTGCCTTCCGTGCTGTCCTCCAGACGGACGACCATGCCACCACGACCAATGCGATTCAGATTATTATTGGTAATACACAACTCTATGCTGGCGCAATAAAATACACATGGCAGGCGAAATGTGATGATGGGTTACTTGACGTCTGCATTGTACGTAAGCAAAGTATGCTGGGGCGTATAGCAGTCGGGATTACCTTCTTGCTGCGCCGCAAGGAACGCGAACACTGGATACGCTACGAAACAGGAGCAACCATCAAGCTCCACACACGTAAACCTGTTGCGATCCAGATCGATGGGGACCCCAAAGGCTACACGTTTCACGGCCCTCTTCCTACAACGATAAGTGTCGCACCTGATGCACTCAAAGTGATTGTACCTGAAAATGTACCACCTGAATTATTCTCAAAATAACGAGGGCCAACTCTAGTTCAAGGAATTTCTATTATGACCAAAGCAGTATTACAAGAACGTCAACGCTCATTGCTCCAACAGGAACGACGCATCGCCAATGAGCTACAAGTCTGCCTGGCCAGTTTTGAAGGTGCCGATGCTTATGCCTCTACCCTACGTCAGGTAACCGACTCCCTGGACGATCTCTTTCTGCTGGTCATCGTTGGTGAATTTAACGCAGGCAAATCTGCCGGTATTAATGCGCTTCTCCATGATGATGTGCTGGAAGAAGGGGTGATACCCACAACACACCAGGTCACTATCGTACGTTATGGTCAAAATCATGAGCAACGCCTGCTCGATGCAAATATACTGGAGATCGACGCCCCAGCCGACTTCTTGCGCGATATCAGTATCGTTGATACTCCAGGTGTGAATGCGGTATTGCGCGAACACGAGCAACTCACTGAAGAATTCGTGCCGCGCAGCGACCTGATTCTCTTTATTACCTCAGTTGATCGGCCATTCACGCAGAGCGAACGCGTCTTTATGGAACGCATCCGCGCCTGGGGCAAAAAGGTGATCATTGTCCTGAACAAGATCGATCTCTTACGTACCCCCGCTAATCTTGATGAGGTACTGGACTTCGTGCGCGAAAACTGCAAAAATTTGCTGGGCTTCCAACCAGATATCTTTCCAGTCTCGGCACTGCTAGCCCAAAAATCGCGCAACGCGATAGGACACGATGCGATTGAATTGTGGGAAAAGAGCCGCTTTGGAGCGCTAGAAGCATATCTTTTCCACACATTGGACGAAGCCGAACGCGTACGCCTGAAACTGCTCAGCCCCCTGGGTGTCATGCAACGCCTGATTGATGAGACACGTGTCTCGGTTGAGCAACGCGCCAATCTGCTGGCCGAGGATGCACGCACAGTAAGTACGATCGACGAACAACTTACGCTCTACCGGGAAGATATGGAAAAGAACTTTGCCCACCGCCTCAGCGAGATCGAGAATATCGTACTGGACATGCGTGCACGCGGTGACGCCTTCTTCGACGAAACGATCCGCCTGGGACGCATCCTCGACCTGATTAAAACTCAGCGCATGCGTGAAGAATTTGAGCAAAATGTTACCAGCGATAGTGCCACGCGCATCGATCAGGCAGTACAGGAGCTCATTGACTGGCTGGTAGAACATGAACATCGTTTATGGCAAGATGTCATGGAATATCTGGAGCGACGGCGGCAGATGAGCGTACGGCGTGACGACGCAATGGTCGGCTCTGTAGCACGTCAGTTTGACTATAACAGACGTACGCTATTGCAATCGGTGGCACGCACTGCGGCGGGAGTTGTGAGCACCTACGACAGGCAAGCAGAAGCAATGGAGCTTTCACAGGATCTACGTAGTGCCGTCACCCAGGCAGCAATCGCGGGAGCCAGTGGGATTGGACTCGGAGCGGCTATTGTAGCCTTCGTTGGAACAGCCGCCGCCGATGTCAGTGGTATCCTTGCTGGAGCACTTTTGCTAGGGCTGGGACTCTACATCATCCCCGCACGGCGCAAGCGTGCCAAGCAGGCGTTTACTATCAAGATGGAAGAGCTACGTACGCGTTTACGTAAGGCCATGACTGAACAATTTAACAAGGAACTTAACAACTCGCTCAATCGTGTACAGGAAGCTATCACTCCCTATACGCGTTTTGTGCGCTCTGAGCAACAAAAGACAGCCGCTATGCAAGAGCAGGTAGAGAGGCTGGGTGCATCAATCACAACACTCAAGAACGAGATTAATAATTTCTAGCCTTAGTGGTGATCGCTAAACACAGCATTAATCAAGAAGATAGCCATGCATGCGGCACCAAAGGAGATCAATCCTGCCGCGCCGCCAACTCCTGCCATCAGGATTGCAGCCAGGGGGACCAGCACCGCTATTGAGACGATCGCTAATGCCAGGCGCATGCCTGCTGAAACACGGTCGCTGCCACGTGGGGCAGCCTGGATCTTGCCCTGCGGACCCTGCGCCATACGTTGTGAAAGGCGCTGTGCCAGCGAGTCAACATATTCATCATCATACGCACTACTTTGTGGCCCTGCATTATACTGTGGAGGTGGTGCATAGCTCTGATTGCCTTCATATGCTCCATAACCGGCTCCAGGTACTTCTCGTATTGGCTGTCCCGCATCCATTTGTGGCGTCATAAGTACATGCCCCTTGCTTAGATTTCAATAGTGGTCAATAAAATCTGCCAGTACTGTGTTATCTACGCATGGGATCACAGAGAGTTGTAATTGAATAAGGAAAACCGATGTGCATCACCGCACAAATATCAATCATCCTTTATTCACCATGCACCTCTTTGGAGAGCTTCTCCGTTCTAGTGGTATAAAATAGCTACAATGAATACTGATAAGACAAAGGAGTATTTTTATGCCTCGATCAACAGCGACGAGGTCGCATGGACGGCGAAAAAAACGGAGTCAGCCGACTGCTTCCACAGCAAATCCCAAAGCACCAGTACAACCAGTGAAACCCCAAAAACGCTGGCCCTGGCTGATTATAGTAGCGGTGGTGGTTATTCTTGTTAGCTTTGGCATCTGGCGTGCAACAACTGGATCACCTTCAACTACGAGCGCCGTTACAACTACATCTCTACCCACACCAACGCCAACACCAAAGCGGAACTGGCATACTCTTCTTACCTTTAGTGGTGGAAACGAGACAAAGAACACGCAGAAATTTAAGGTGCCCGCCGACTGGCAATTTACCTGGAGCTGTCAGGGAGTCAACGGGGTGGATGGAGGATTATATGTTGTTATTTACAACGCCAATGGTTCCCTTTATAATGCAGGCGCACAGATTACCTGCCTGGCATCTAAAAAAGCCAGCGGCAGCGTAGAAGAGTTTAAAAGCGGCAACGTCTATCTCAGCATCAACGGAAATGGTCCCTGGACGGTAAGTGTGCAACAGCCATAATAGTTATGTACTACAAAAAACCGTAGGAGCCTGTTTGTTGTGCTCCTACAGTTTTGTGGAATGATGAAACTAGCTCTCCACGATTTCGATGGAGTAGATGGCATCACCAGCCTGACGATCACGCTGCGGATCGCGCTCACGAATAGATTTCAACACATCCATGCCCTGAACGATCTGACCAAATACGCCATGCTTGCCGTTCAAGTGTGGTGTAGGTCCATAGGTGATGAAGAACTGCGAGCCGTTGGTGTGTGGGCCAGCATTCGCCATTGACAGCATACCAGCTTTATCGTGCTTCAATCCCAGTGCACCAGCCTCATCGCGGAACTTATAGCCAGGACCACCCATACCGGAACCGGTCGGATCGCCACCCTGAGCCATAAAGCCACCGATCACGCGATGGAACGTTGTGTTATTGTAAAATCCCTCGCGTGCCAGGAACACAAAATTATTCACGGTTACAGGTGCCTGAGCTGCGAACAGCTCAACGCTCATATCGCCACGTGCAGTATGAAAGATCGCAGTATATTTCTTTGCTGGATCGATCTGCAGCGCAGGAGCTTCTTTATATTGATTTGCCACAATACCTCCTCATATGTATCACTATGTATACATTCGCGTAGAGTGCGAAATATGGCGTCACACGCGTATACGTTGTATCATGTGCGCTTATACCTCACATCTCTACGCAACAATTGGCATAGACCCTGAAATCAGGGAGCTATGAAGCCGGAACCACGATAACATGACGCATCTTATCCGGCTTAATATTCTTCGTACTTGCATCATCGCCAGGGCCCTGGATTTGCAATGCAACATCCATTCCTTTTACGACGATCCCAAATAGATTATACGACTTTGCCAACCCTTTTGAGTTGTCATCCAGATTCACAAAGAACTGGCTTCCATTCGTATTAGCGCCTGAGTTCGCCATGGCAAGCGTACCAGCATAATACTGATATTTGACAGGCTCATCTTTAAATTTGTAGCCAGGCCCGCCAGTACCGGTCCCCTGTGGATCACCGGTCTGGATAATTTTCAATGTCCCGGACTGATTAACGCGATGGAAAACGATGCCATCATAGAACTTATTCTGTGCCAGATACACAAAATTATTCACGGTTACAGGTGCCCAATCCGGCCTCAGTTCAACCACAATCAGGCCGCGATCAGTATTGATACCAGCACAATAGACCTTTTTCGTGTCAATGGACATTGTGGGAGCAGCACTGTATGTATGCTTGATGGCATTGAATTCTGCTGTGGTAGGTGCCGCAGCGGCATCGGTAATCTTGCTAATAATGCCCGAAGCCAGACAGGGCGATGCAGCAATCAACGTTTTCTGTGCGGCTGGCATAGCTGCTGTCACGGCTGTCGCGGTTGGAGCTGCGTTTGTCGCAATCACGGTGGCAGTCTTTTGTGCACTGGCGGTTGCAGTTGCCAGCGCATTCACAGTTGGCTTTGCAGCGGGCTTCGGCAACGCGAATGGACCGGCATGATTTGCGTAAAGTGCAAATATACCAGCAGCAATTATAACGAGGACGATGGCGGTCGCCCAGGGATAGCGCGCTATACCACGAGCTGGCGGCTTGTAGCCAGGTAAACGCCGTGGCTCGGCTTCCTTGACCTCAAGCCTTGGCAATTCGGTAGCATGCGCTCTTGCAATTTTCGTGGCGCGTTTACTCGCGGCACGCTTCGTCGTCTTTGGCATAAGTCCTTAGTGATGCTCCTTCTACGATTACAAGACCTTTATAACCCGTGTATGTCATTGTGCTATAATAACGCCCTCGCTCAATCGGGTCAAGCCCTCCACGAACCTACCCATATTTCCCCCCACCCTTTAATCAGTTTTCGGCCCCTCTCACGAGTTTTGGTGGATAACTCGGTGGATAAAGTTGTGGATAAGTGGGGATAAGTCAACTACGTCGGTGGATAAGTGGGGGATAACTCGGAATTATGTCATGTTCAAGCATGACTTACGCTCAGGGCAATATGCGACTTATCCACATATCCACATAGCCCAGCCATTGCCCCCGATTGATTTTATGCGCAAGATTCGTTAAACTTTGGGAACACGAGATTTGGGAGAGCAAGTCTTCAACCTTTGGGTCGCGTCCACCAGCGTATCGAACACCTGTGCGAATATATGTTATAATGCATGATACCGCTACAGAATTCGCACGTTGAGCACACATTTATTCGGTATTATTTATAAGAGTATTCCGCGGCTCGTGGTTGGATTCTGGTGCTAGATGCAATTAAGCACAATCAACTAAAATTCTGTAATGGTCGCCCATTGCGGTATCATCATGCCTGCAAAGGTTACACGAGCTGGAGCCTGAGACGTGGAAAAGCAATTACCACAAAATATAGAAGCCGAATTTGGTGTCCTTGGGAGTATCATTATTGATCCCGAGGCCATCATACAGGTTGCAGATTTTTTGCATGGCGAAGATTTTTATCGCGATGCCAACCGCACTATTTACGAAATTATTATTCAGCTCTATGAGCAACGCATACCTGCCGACTTTATCACGATCTGCGATGTTCTGGAGCGCCAGAACAGGCTTGAAGAAGTGGGAGGTCCTGGCTACATCACGGCGCTAATCAACCAGGTTCCAACAAGCGGCAACGTCGAATACTATGGGCACATCGTCGAACGAAACGCCATCATGCGCCGCCTCGCTCATGCAGCCGGTGAGATTGCCGCCATCGCCTACTCCGACGCCGAAGCCGAGGAGGCGCTCGACAAAGCAGAGCAGACCATCTTCACCATCAGCCAGAATCACACCCACAGCGACTTTTCGCCCATTCGCGACCTGATGACCGACTACATGACGAAGTTGGATCAGCTACACGAACGGCGCGGCACGATCGTTGGTGTCCCCACAGGCTTTACCGATCTGGATCGCCTGACGGGCGGGTTGCAACGCTCTGACCTGATCATTCTGGCTGCGAGACCTGCGGTGGGGAAATGCTTGACCGCTCGGACGCTGATTGATGATCCCACAACTGGCGCACGTCTGACTATTGAAGAGTGTTTCAAACGGCGCTTATCAACTGTATATGGCATCTCAGAAGATGGCAAAACACGTGCGACAAGCATCAGCGACTGGATAGATAGCGGCATACAACCATGTTATCGCGTACAAACACATAGCGGTCGCGTAGTTGAAGTCACGGGACATCATCCTTTCCTCACCAGTCATGGTTGGATACCTCTACATGATCTGACGGTTGGACAACACATAGCAGTCCCTACAGCGGTCCCTGCATTCGGTGCTGACGAGAGCTGGCCGACAGATAAAGTACGCCTTCTGGCTTATCTCATTGCCGAAGGGGGGTTGACAGGAAACTCGCCAGCATTCACAAATACAGACCCTATCATAGTAGCAGACTTCAAACAGATTATCGCAACACACTTTCCAGCCTGTTCACTGCGTCAGGAACGTATTACGTATACAATCGCGCAACAAAAGAGCGCATATACACAAAAAGGCATTGCTACCCTGCCAAAAAATCCTGTTACAGCATGGCTTAGAGAGTTGGGACTCATGGGGAAACTGGCACAAGATAAGTTTTTTCCCGCCTGCATTTGGCAATGGAGCCGCCGCTATCTGGCCGAGTTCTTAAGAGTCTTAATGAGCTGTGATGGCAGTATCTACTCTGCTCAAGGCTGCCCACGCATCGAATTTGGTGTTGCTTCGCCGCAATTAGCCGAAGATGTGTATCATGCGTTCGTACGCTTCGGCATCATAGCAAAATATTATAAATCTGCTCCTAACGCATGGCGCGTTGTAATAACCAATCCTGAAAGTATTAAACGTTATCAAGATGAAATAGGATGGATAGGGGAGAAATGCAATCGCTTTGTCGATTATCAACATGTCATATCGCAACGGCTTGGAAATCTAGGCCATGCCCCCAAAGAAGTATGGGAAATTGTACGTACCGGTGCAAAACGTGAAGGAATGCCCCTCATAGAACTGGCACGCCGCTGTGGTGAAACAACGGGATATGGAAAATACGCGGGATATAATGCTCATGTAAAGAGAGGTATTCCTCGTTATCGCCTGGCAGCTTATGCTGAGATATTGAACGATGCATCTCTACGCCGTACAGCAAGTCAGGACATTTATTGGGATAAAATCATCTCCATTGAACCAATCGGCGAACACCAGGTCTATGATCTCACGGTTCCAGATGGGGCAAATTTTGTGGCGCAAGATATATTCGTCCATAATACAAGCCTCGCCCTGAGCCTTGCGCACAATTCGGCTATGAAGCACGGTCAATCCATTGCCGTCTTCAGTCTGGAAATGAGCAAAGAACAGCTTGTACAGCGTCTGCTCTCAATGGATGCATCTATCGATCAGCAACGCCTGCGTACAGGGTGGATCGAAGACGACGAGTGGGAACGCATCATCGTTGCAATGGAAGGTTTATCACAGGCAAGTATCTGGATCGACGATACCGCCAGCATCTCCACAACCGAGATGCGCAGTAAAGCCCGCCGCTTACAGGCCGAGCATGGCGTCGATCTGATCATCGTTGACTACTTACAGCTTATGCAATCGACCATTGGTAATAAGCGCAACGAGAACCGCGTGCAGGAGGTCTCCGAGATCAGTCGTAGCCTGAAGGGGCTTGCACGTGAACTCAACGTGCCTGTGTTGGCCTTGGCGCAGCTCTCGCGTACAGTTGAGAGTCGGCAATCGAAGGTGCCACAGTTGTCTGACCTTCGTGAGAGTGGTTGTCTGGCTGGTGAGTCACTCGTCTATTTGCCTGATGAGGGCGTATACAAACGGATTGACTCACTTATCGGCCAAGATGGCTTCAATGTCTTAGCCTTAAATGATCAAACATGGAAGCTTGAGCCAAAGATGGTAACAAAGGCTTTCTCAACCGGACATAAGCCCGTTTACAAGCTACGTACACGTAAAGGTAATAGTATTCGGGCAACGGCTAATCACAAATTCTTATCATTTAAAGGATGGTTACGTTTAGATGAAATGAGCTCTGGGATGCATATTGCTCTTCCTCGAACCTTACCTGATCTTCAACATGCAACGATGAGACATCGTGAACGCGCTCTTCGTGTATCAACAATAGTCCAATCAATCGAATTGTCTAATCTGGCACAAAGCGATGTATATTGGGATGAAGTAGTAGACATCGAGCCTGATGGTGAAGAAGAAGTCTACGATCTTACTGTGGACGACCATCACAACTTTGTGACCAATAATATTATTGCCCACAATAGCATTGAACAAGATGCAGACATAGTAATGTTTATCTATAGGGATGACGTGTATAATCCTGACTCTGAGCGCAAAAATATTGCCGACATTATCGTCGCTAAACATCGTAATGGACCAGTTGGTGAAGTTAGCCTATACTTTCAGGCCAGCCAGACGCGCTTCCGTGACCTGGAAGCGACGCCACCAACAGAATAACGGAAGGGGGTGGATGACGATGGTAAACTTTACAGGATTCCCAACGGGCAAAAGCCCGTACGTGCCGATACCAGAGGTCTTTTTTACTCAAGTTCTGCCAGAGATCGATGATCAGGCCGAACTGAAAATAACACTGCACCTGTTCTGGCTGCTGGCACGCAAACGAGATACACCGCGTTGCACAAATGAACGCGAATTATATGCTGATCGTGTTCTGTTACGTAGCCTGAATTTTCAGGATGACGAACGTACATTAGAAGAACGCCTGAGCCAGGGACTGGACAAAGCGTTGGTTCGTGGTACACTTTTGAGTGCAGACCTGACAGTCGTCAATACAGAGAGAGCTGAAGCCGAGATCATCACGTGGTACTTTTTTAATACCACACGTAACCAGAAGATCGTTGCAGAATTACAAGGAGGGTCTGTACTGCCCGCCCACGTCCTCTCGCTTACGGGGAAACGCGGCGAACAAGAACATGAAAACACTGCCGCCGCAGGTGCTACTCCTACACGCACATATACACGAAGGGTCACCAGTCCTTCACTTGCTGCACCTGTAGAGGTACAACGTCCTAATATTTTTACTTTATTTGAACAAAATATTGGCTTTCTAGGTACAAGTATCGTAGAAGAGATCAAAGATGCGCTCGATATGTATCCCGAAGAATGGGTTGAGGCTGCTATCCGCGAAGCCGCAGTTCACAATAAACGCAGTTGGAGTTATATACGCGCCATTCTAAGGCGTTGGGAAACGGAAGGCAGGCAACAATGGAACGCCTGAATAATAATCTACATAATATAGTGGGGAGAGTGTCGTCGCAGCGCCGTTATCAAAACGAGCAGCGACCAGTTCAGAATGTACCGGAACAGCGCTCCCAATTTACCCAATCAGCGCCTCAGCGTCCTCCTCTGCCCGAACAGAGAGCGCACCTGGGCACGCGCAATCCTTATGCCTCTGAACAACAATCTTATACACCTGCAAATTCACCAAAAAAGACACAAAATCTCAGACCGCAAAATTTTACTGAGCAAGGAGCGCCTGACCCTTATTATGCTGATTATTCTCGCCGCACTCCTTCTAATAGACCTGCTCCATCTGGTAGCTATCCACAGGCCAGCGAATATGCACGTCCAGCACACACCAATCAGCCGCCAACAGTCGATGAGGCTTACATACGGCCATCGGTTCCGACTCACCCTCAAACGCGCTCACGTGCGACGCTCCATCATTCAGACGACTTCGGGCCTGCCCCTTCGTCGGACGCTTTACAAAGCTGGACCGATGAGACCGATGATATAGCAGGCATCCGCGATGACGACTGGGAAGAAGGCTTGATGATGAATGCACCTGCAGCCAGACCCCCATATCAATATGCTGAGACGATGGTGAGACAGGCTCAGGTACCCTATGCTCCACAGTTACGTGAAGTCACACGCGTTGAAGAGGTCAATAACGAACGTGGAATAGCCAGGAGCCATACACCTAAACAGGTTGAAACACGTGCGGCACTGCCTACACGCACCACAGCGCCGATACGCCCGACGACACCGGCTCTACCACCAGCGCCACAGCGCTCTCCATTATCACCTGCATATACCCAGGCTGCTGGACGCCCTCAGCAACGCAACACGCAGCCGTTGAATTCGCGCGTGCCAATGGACCCGAGGCAGACACGTGAATATACTCAACGTCCTCCTGTGCAAGAACCTCCCAGGCAGCCACGTCCCCTGCCAGCCGTCCGCGAAGCCGCGCTACCTTACGTGCTTCCAATAACGCCAGCGCCAGCTATGCAGAGGAGCGCCTGCCCCAAATGTAATGGAGCCGGCTACCTGCGTGCCAATGTTCCCTTTGGTCATCCCAATTTCGGCAGGCCTATTCCCTGTGAATGTAAAGAGACTGAACGCAAGGATAAACGCCGCCAGCAACTGCGCGACATCTCGAACCTGGATGCATTCCGTGATAGCACGTTTAGAACCTTTAACTCGCGCGTTCCCGGTGTGCAGGAAGCGTATGAAGTTTCACACGACTATGCCCAGGAGCCGGAAGGCTGGTTGCTGCTCGTGGGACCTAATGGATGTGGGAAGACGCACCTGGCGGCGGCTATTGCCAACCAGTGCCTTGAGGATGGGGCAGTCGTCCTCTTTCAGGTCGTGCCTGATCTGCTGGATCACTTGCGAGCCGCCTTTGCACCTAATGCAACCGAGGTCTTCGACCAGTTGTTTTCTAAGATGCGCGAAGCTGAAGTATTGATTCTCGATGACCTGGGTTCACAACAGAGTTCTCCCTGGGCGAACGAGAAACTATTCCAGTTGCTCAACTATCGCTATAACATGGGCATGCCAACGGTGATCACGGCCAATCCTAAGGGCTTTCAGGGGGTAGATGAACGTATCCGTTCCCGCCTCATGGATGTGAGCCTTGTCGCTCAGGTGACCTTTGATCGTGCTCGTGACTATCGACCACATCATCCAAGACACGATTAAATTAAAGGGATTGCATTGTTCTTGCGTTTGTTTCTTGCAGGTGCTATCATATCGGTAATGTTCCCTATTGAAGGGATTTTCTCTGCACATTTCGTTTTTACCAACGGCGACTCTCTCCTCGTTTCTAGAGAGAGCCGTGATAGATAAGTAAGGAGCTAATCATGGGAAGCGTGTACAATCCACGTGATCCAAAGTGGATTAAAGAATCCCGCGAAGTTTTGGAACCAAGGGGTATTATCCCCGCCGTCATCGAGTCGACGCCACGTGGCGAGCGCTCCTGGGACCTCTACTCGCGCCTGTTGAAAGAGCGCATCATTTTCATTGGTACCCCGATCGACGATCAGGTCGCCAATAGCATCGTAGCACAGTTGCTGTACCTCCAGAGTGAGGACGCCACTAAAGACATCAATATGTACATCAATTCCCCAGGCGGCAGCATCTACGCTGGTCTTGCCATTTATGACACGATGCAGTGGCTCCGCCCGGACATCTCGACGGTCTGCATGGGTATGGCAATGAGCATGGGCGCAGTCTTGTTGGCCGCCGGTCAGCATGGCAAACGCTACTGCCTGCCAAATTCGACTATGCTGATCCACCAGCCACTCGGTGGAGCAGAAGGTCAGGCAGCCGATATCGAGATCACCGCACGTGAGATCCTGCGCCTGCGCCGTAGCCTATATGAAATCCTCTCCACTGCCACCGGGCAGACCATGGAGCGCATCATGCAGGACTCCGACCGTAACTACTACCTGACTGCACAGCAGTCAGTTGAATACGGTCTGGTTGACGATGTACTTACTCCTAACGAAGACAGTGCATCACGCTAGCCGAAAATGATGTAGAGGCTCGATTGCACGCCTGCATATCCTATAACGGGATTGTGGGCGCGTCAATCGAGCCTCTCTCTGTGTCAACAAAGGGGAGAAAACACGTTGTCTGAAAACGACTCGCATACATTGCAGGGTAAAACCATTCGTTGCATCCTTTTTGATTGTGGAGAGACACTCTGGACACATCCCCATAAAGATATCTTGCAGCATGAAGAAAATAGCGCGAATCAATTGACTACGATCCTTTTACATCACATTGTCAACCAACAAGACTTCCCACTTCAAGACGACGCAACGCTGGCACACGATTTGCGCACGGCTATTTACAAAATAACGGATCTGTTCAAAAATGAACATCCATATTATGAACCTGATTTTGCCCATGTTACAAAGGAAGCCCTCGTCCAACTAGGATTTCCTCAGTTGAGCGATGAAGCCGGTGCGGAAGTCTTCGAGGCATTGCGGGTGCGTAGCGTTAAAGCACGTACCCTGTTTCCTGATGCACTCACTACACTGGCAACCTTACAAAAGCGCGGCTTCATCCTGGGCATTGTTACCAATCGAGCCTGGGGCGGTCAGCCATTTGTCGAGGATATGCGTGTATTTGGCCTGCTCGATTACTTTGATCCAGCTTGCATGGTGGTCTCAGCCGATCTTCACATACGCAAACCGAATCCTGCCATCTTTATGCACGCGCTTAACGCTTTACATGCCGCTCCTACTGAAGCTGCGATGGTCGGCGATGCATTATATGCTGATGTCGCAGGCGCTGATCAGCTCGACATCTTCACCATATGGAAGCCCTCTCCACGCCTGATTACTGAGGCGAAGGTTGCGCTTCCAGCCAATCAACCATATCTCAATTATCAGCATCTCTTTCCTTATGTGCAGAGACACTATGAACAGCAAAATAGACCCAGGCCAATGCCATCGGCCCCCAATCTGATCATTGAGCAACTCAGCGATCTACTTGACATCTTTTTAGAGGCTGGTGTCCAATGAAACCAATCGCCCGCCAATGGTTATTTGAAACACTCTACAAAAACCGCTATCTGTACCGCTTTGCCAGCACGGTCCCTTTCGCGGGCCAGTGGCGCGTCTGGCAACGCCTCGTTATTCCGCGCATCTATGGCAAGGATGTGCTGGAGCTGGGCTGCGGATTGGGTGACCTGCAAGCGGATATGCTAGAGGCTGGCTATACCTGTCAGGCTATCGAGCACTCGCCCGAAATGGTTTCCGCTGCCCGTGCCACGCTCAAAAAGCGCAAGGTTGGTACGGAGACACAGATTATGCAGGGGTCCGCACAACACTTGCCCTTCGACGCTGAAACGTTTGATACTATTGTGAGCACATTTCCATCCGAATATATTTATGATCCCGCAACAATCTCAGAGGTGAAGCGCGTATTACGTCCAGGCGGACGAGTGATCGTGATTGAGGGCGCAAATCTGTTGCCTGTTGGTTTTGTGCAACCCTTCCTGGTCGGCATTCAGGCAGTTGTTTATGGGCCAAACGCCGTCTTCGGTCCACGCAAACAACACAATCTGGACGAGGAGATTGGGCGAAGTAAGCAGCATGGATTAGATACTGATGCAATAGCGGAAGTTGTACCCGATGCATGGTTTGGACGCCAGATTCCGCTTGAACAACATGGCTTGCAAAGAAGATCTGAGCGTGTGCGAAGTGCACGGTGGGAAGTGTATATCACCATCGGTGAAAATGAGCATAAATAGATATGTACAAACAAAACGGTAAAGCGGCAAAATGGTAGGGACCATATTTATAGCGTCTAATAATTTATTAAAGGTTTCTTGCACCGCTTCCCGGAAATATCTTCGTCAATATCCAAAAAGGAACCTATACCGATAGATTCGATGATGCTAAACAATACTTTTAATAAATTATTAGACGCTATAAATATGGTCCCTACCGTTTCTGTTCGTATCACCTGAATATAAGGAAAGGCAACATAATCATGGAGTACCATAACCATCAAGAAGGGCAACCAACAGTTAAAGATGAAGAGAACAAAGAGGCACTTCCTCCCAAAAAAGGCGTCGCTCCAAAGCTACACTCATCTGGCAAAGGATTATATATAACGGCAATCGTCATGGGCGTTATTATTGTGCTCCTCCTTGCTCTTTATATCTATCTCAGCATAACCCATAGCAAGCATGCCCATACACCTATTGCCCCTTCGACAGCTATAACATGGATTTCAAAAGGCTAGACGTACCTGCGAAAGTCTGTTATACTGTATCACGATATAAATTATAGATCATGAGCATAGAAAAGCAGGGATGGGGAGAGTACGCGTACAGGGAACGCCCAGGGAGAAAGGGTCACCGACTGCAAGCCCTTTTGCAAGACCATACGCCGAAGTTCACCCTAGAGCTGGCTGTTGAACGATTGAAGTAGTAGACAGCCCCGGATCGTCTCCGTTACCAGACAAACCAAGTGGAATTCAGCCCTCTAGTCCCTTTATGTTGATGAGCTGGCTTATGGAGCATTGAATTCAATACGGGTGGTACCACGGAGCTTGCTATACCGACAACTTCGTCCCTGTTGACGATGTGTCGGTTTTTCATTTTTGGAGATTATTATGATAGATCAACTTGGAGATTTACTCAGTCAACTCGATGCACTTCGTGTACGTGCTATTGCTGAACTGGAGCCTATCACCACTTCTACTGAACTTGATGAGTGGGATGTGCGCTACCTTGGGCGCAATCGTGGCGAACTTAAATCGCTTTCTTCAGTAATGCCTAAGCTCTCAAAAGAGGAGCGTCCAATAGTAGGCCAGAAGATCAACGCGGTCAAGGCTGAACTGGAACGCGAACTGGCAGCCAGACGCGAGATGCTACGCCAGCGCGAATTGCTGCAATCCCTGGAGAAAGAGCGGATCGACGTAACACTACCGGGCCGCGCACTTCCTGCCGGTCATATGCATCCCATATCGCGCACTATTCTGGAAGTCACAAAGATCTTCGTCGAGATGGGTTTCCAGATCGTCCAGGGGCCAGAAGTAGAGACGGATTATTATAACTTCCAGGCGCTCAATATTCCAGAGGATCATCCAGCACGTGATATGCAGGATACCTTCTGGGTGGCACCGGGCGAGATTCTTCTGCGCACCCAGACATCGCCGATGCAAATTCGTACGATGAAGCAAACACAACCCCCGATACGCGTTGTAGTACCTGGAAAGGTATACCGGAACGAAGCGGTCGATGCCAGCCATGAAGCGATGTTCCATCAAATTGAAGGTCTGCTGATCGACGAACATTGTACGATGGGCGATCTGAAAGGCTGCCTGGAACGCTTCGCGCAGATCTTGTTCGGCGAGAAACGCCGCGTACGCTTCCGAGGGAGCTACTTCCCATTTACGGAACCTAGCGCCGAGATGGATATCGATTGCCCAATCTGCGAGGGCATGGGATGCCGCCTCTGTAAATATAGTGGCTGGTTGGAAGTGCTGGGATCGGGCATGGTCCATCCCAAAGTATTGCGCGAAGTTGGCTATGATCCTGCAAAATACCGTGGTTTCGCCTTCGGCATGGGCGTAGAGCGTATCGCAATCCTGAAATACGGCATCAGCGAAATACGCCTCTTCTCTGGTAACGACCTGCGCTTCTTGCGTCAATTTTAAGGGGAGGATAGACAATGCGAGTACCTTTGAGCTGGCTGAAAGACTATGTAGATATAAAAATGACGCCTGAAGAACTGGCGCATACATTGACAATGGCTGGACTAGAGGTCGAGGCCATCGATTATATTGGGAAAGAGTGGGGCAACAAACTGATCACCGCCCAGATCGTCTCCCTCGGCAAAGTCCCTGGCTCCGATCATCTAAGCTATACGCGCATAAATACTGGTGCTCAGGAACTTGATGTTGTCTGTGGTGCACCCAATATTAAGCAAGGCGACAAAGTGCCATTGGCGCTTCTGGGTGCCAAAGTTGGTGATATGGTCATTGGCGAGAAGCGTACCCTGGGCTACCTCTCGCAGGGGATGCTCTGCTCACCGCGTGAATTGGGTATAGGAAACGACCATGCGGGGATCTACATTCTCGATCCAGATGTAGAGATCGGCCAAAAGTTGGTGGATGTCCTGGGTGAAATCGTGCTCGATTTCGCAATCAAAGCGCATCGCGGCGATCTCTCCTCGGTGATCGGGATTGCACGTGAAGTTGCCGCATTGACGGGGCAGAAGCTGCGCATTCCACAGGCTGTTCTGCATGAACAGGATACACCAACCACAGAACTGGTACACGTAAAGGTAGAAGACACAGATCTCTGCCCACGATATAGCGGACGTGTGATCAGCAATGTCAAGATCGGACCCTCCCCCAGTTGGATGGGACGCCGTTTGCTGGCAGCAGGTATGCGCCCAATCAATAATATCGTGGATATCACCAACTATGTAATGTTGGAATTTGGGCAGCCGCTACATGGTTTCGACTATGACCTGATCCCTGAACATACCATCATTGTGCGTCGCGCCCACGAGGGAGAAACGTTGACGACGCTTGATGACGTGAAGCGCAAACTTACTCCCGACATGCTCCTGATCACCGACCCACAGGGGCCAACAGCAATCGCCGGAGTGATGGGCGGTGCCAAGAGCGAAGTCACGGCCACTACAACAACCGTTATGTTAGAATCAGCGAATTTCCGGGCCGGGGGCGTGCGACGCACTTCCGTCCAACTGGGATTACGCACAGATGCCTCCAGCCGCTTCGAGAAAGGGCTTGATCCGGAACTCGCTCTTGCAGGTACGAATCGTGCATGCTGGTTGTTAGAAGAATTGGCGGGAGGAAGCGTCCATCCTGGTATCGTAGATGTTTATCCACAGCCAGTGCAGGCACGTACCATATCATTCTCAACGGATGAGGTCGAATGGCTGATAGGAATGAAGGTAACACAGGACGAAATAGTGAATGCTCTATCTGCCCTCGAATTCGTTGTCACACCGGATGAGGAGGGACGGAAGATGCTTGTCACCATTCCAACCTATCGTTCAGATGTGCAAGAGGGGGCAGATCTTGTTGAGGAAGTCATACGGCTCATCGGTTATGACAAGATTCCCGCAACGATACCCACTGGTCCACTCCCTGAACCTGCAAGTGACAACTGGTTCGAGCGTGAGCAAGAGGTGCGCACATTACTGATCGGCACTGGACTTAATGAGATTGTGACATATGCGATGACCAGCCGTGCGCGTATGGTGAAGCTTCTGGCGCAGGCAGATGCTACCTCTGCTAGCTTTCTACTGCAGGCTCCTGTTGGAGTTGCCGCGAAAGCACAAACGGGAGAACTCCAAAAACAAGGAGCTTCTACGGCGCTGGCACCCTTTGATGCGCGTTCCCTACCAGCAGTTGTGCTGGCAAATCCGTTGAGCAGCGATATGGAAGCCATGCGCCTGACGCTGATGAGTAGCTTGCTGGAGACCGTGCAGGAGAATAGCAAGCGCAACAGTGCAGGTCTCCGTTTCTTTGAGGTAGGAAGGCGCTATCTACCGGTTAATGGCCCTAAAACCCTTCCTGACGAGCGGCGTACGGCAGGCATCGCACTCTGCGGTCCAGCTGAGATTTCATGGAATAGCGAGTTATCACGTCCAGCAGATTTCTATGATCTTAAAGGTATTGTAGAAACATTGCTGGCAGGTTTGAAGATTACGCGTTATCGCTTCACACCAACGCAACATCCAACGTTTCATCCCGGTCGTTGTGCGCTACTAGAGTTGCCACGTCCATCAAGTGATGGCGAGGAAACGTTTAGTCCGGTTGGCGTATTGGGTGAAGTACATCCCATGGTGCAGCAACATTACGACTTGCCCCACCGCGCGTACCTGTGCGAGATCGACCTGGAAACGTTGTACGCTGCAGTCCCTGCACGTCAGACCTATCGGCCAATCTCACGTCATCAAGAGCTTACGCGAGACCTGGCAATTGTAGTGGATCAGCAGATTTCCGCACAGGATATACAGGACGTTATTGTGAAGCAAGGTGGACAACTGTTGCGTTCAGTCACCCTTTTCGATGTTTATACAGGTGATCCAATTCCGACAGGCAAGAAAAACCTGACCTACTCACTTGTTTATCAATCACAGGAACGCACACTTACTGACGCAGAGGCAAATACGCTTCAGGAAGGTATCCTCCATGCCCTCCGCGAGGATTTTGGAGCTACTTTGCGCTAGAAGATATACCTCATATGCGAATGGGTGTCACCTCGCGTGCACCCATTCGCATATGTCCAATACTTCCTCTCAAAGGCAGGGCTATTTAAAAGTCGTCCTTTCTCGCGCCTACGGCGCTCGCTTCGTTACGAGTGTGTGTTTTGCGGGCGCTGCCCGCAAAACACACACGTACCCCTTTTCGGCCCGCTTGCGGGCCGAATCCAGAGAAAAAGCGAAAATGAAATAGCCCTGGGCACCATTTCCTTAATATTGACAAAAAACATGATTTTATGGTACCTTCTATACGTGGAGAGTAAACGTTTTCTATCTTAAATATGGAAGAGGACACATAACTCTGATACATCTCCATGGATACAAATGCCTATAGCTTCTATGAAAGAGGCCATAAGCAACATTACATCGATTTATTTGAATGTGAAGGAAAAAGATTTTCCTCTCAATGTTTCACAGAAAGGAATCACTGTTATGTTGAATAACACACACACAATGCGGTGGAGATACTCATATAGGATGCTAGCAATCGTCATAGGGGCGGCAATGATTGTTTTTTTTGTAGCAGGCATGACGACAATCGGACATAAGGCGCATGCGGCAACGACCATCTGCAATGTGAAAAGTTTTGGTGCGGTAGGCAATGGTACGACGAAAGATACCGCAGCCATTCAAAAAGCAATCGATTCTTGCGCCAGCTCCGGTGGTGGAACGGTTGAAGTGCCTACCGGTAAATATTTAAGTGCACCACTCTATTTGAAGAGCAACATTACGCTACAGGTTGATACAGGGGCGACCCTCGATGCATCCAAGACGCTCAGCGACTATACTATTCCTGCAGGCGTCACGGTGAAAGAGCCTGTTCTGGCATTCATCAATGGATATAAGCTCAGCAATGTTGGTATTACAGGTGGTGGCCTCATCAATGGGGAAGGCTCGGTCTGGTGGTCGACGGGCAAGGCTGCGCATGATCGTCCACGGCTGATCGAGCTGGCCTATGCCACGACTGTCACGGTCTCTAATATCAATCTTGAGAATGCTGGCAGTATGCATCTCTTCTTCTTCGGCTCCAGCGGCATCT
The DNA here is from genome assembly GCA_013695595.1 of Ktedonobacteraceae bacterium. Taxonomy (GTDB): domain Bacteria; phylum Chloroflexota; class Ktedonobacteria; order Ktedonobacterales; family Ktedonobacteraceae; genus JACDAE01. The sequence goes on from JACDAE010000442.1 coordinate 21,639, forward strand.
CGGTCGACAACGTGACCATCACAGCTCCCTCATCCTCACCAAATACCGATGGCATCGATTTCAGCTATTCCAGCAATGCGATCGTGAATCATTGTAACGTCGATAGCGGCGATGATGATGTTGCGATCGTATCAGGAATTGCGGAGAGTAGTGCTCCAGAACTGGGTGCCTCCAATATTACCGTCGAGAACTGCAATTTTAAGCATGGGCACGGGCTGTCGATCGGCAGCGGCACGACTGGCGGCATCCATGATATCACGGCCTCGAACATTACATTCAACGGCACCACCAATGGTCTACGCATCAAGTCCAATCGAACTGTGGGTGGCGCGGTCTACAACGTCACATACAGCAACCTCACAATGACTGGTGTAAAGACCCCACTCCTCTTCACCGGCTACTATCCCAGTATCCCATCGTCGGACTCGCCTCAGCCAATCACCAATACGACACCTTATTACCACGACATTACCGTGAATAATCTGGTGGCGACCGGAGCCAGCACGGCGGGCACCATTGTTGGTGTTCCTGAGGAGCCATTCACGGCGATCACGCTCAACGGCGTCAAGATCACCTCTAAGAAGGGGATCGAGGTTCGAAATGCCACGGTTACCGTAAAGGGTGGCACTACAGTGACGGTCTCTAGCGGTAGTGCATATATCATTGAGTCTCAGGGGAAGGTCATTACCGCGTAGTATTTTGGGGTAAATCCGGGCTTATTGTGCTTCGCTCCATCCATTAACTCCAACAAACAGGGGATTTCAAAAAAATGGTGCCCCAAATATCGACAAAAGGT
>JACDAE010000444.1 GCA_013695595.1 Ktedonobacteraceae bacterium
AGACGGTGCAGATCAGCAATGGCGTTGACGGAACGACGCGTCGCACCTATAAAGGGCATTCAAATATCGTTCTTGCAGTGGCCTGGTCGCCCGATGGTAAACGCATCGCCTCGGCGGGTGCGGATACAACGGTTCAGCTATGGAATCCCGCGAATGGGCAGAAGGCTTTTACCTATCACGGACATTGCAATTCGGTCTTCGCCGCTGGATGGTCGCCCGATAGCAAACGTATGGCCTCCGCCAGTTCTGATAACACATTGCAAGTCTGGCAACCAGCATAAGATAGACGGTACGGTGGAACCGCTTCAGGAGCACAAATAATGATTTCCAACCAGAATAACCAGCTACCAGGCACACAATATCCAGGGCAACCTTTTCCAGGCGGCGGGAGCACAACTCCTCCTGCAAGCATCTATACAGCGCGGAAACGGCACCCGCTCTATACGCTATTGCTCGTTCTTTTGCCAATTATCCTTCTCTACTCCGTTGTAGAGATCGCTTCGGCTGCCTACAGAGGAAACAGCCAATTAAGCATACAGATTGGGAGTACGCAATCCGGGCTGGTCGATCTGAATCAGAGCCTGCCTGTCAGTCCTTACCTGCGGGGCGTGAACGTCTTTCCACAGGCTGGTTCAGATTCGTTGGACAAGGCTGGCAGCGGCTTTATGAGCTATGCTCCCTCTGTAGTTGATGGTCTGCGCTCGGCACATATTCGCCTGCTGCGCTTCCCCGGTGGCGAATGGGGCGAAATACATGAACTCTCGCCCGCTCAGCTCAATGATTTTGCGACCCTGCTGACACAGACGGGCGCGGATGGGATCATTCAGGCACCTCTCTCTAATCCTGCCGGGCAGACGGACAGCCTTGCTGCACGAGCCAGTCGCGTCGGATTATTGGTAGACTATATGAATAACCGCCAGAGTGTACAACGCATGGGGAAGCTTGCCCAGGCTCCTTTTCACCCGATCAAATTTTGGACGGTAGGCAATGAACCTGATCGCCTCATCAATCCCGATACCGGACGCAAATATACTGCCAGCGAGTACGTGCAGACATTTATCCAATTCTCTATCGCCATGCATCAGATCGATCCAACCATCCAGGTTTTCGGGCCGGAGATCAGCCAGTATGGTGGTCCAAACAAAGATCCTATCGATGCGCAGGGGAAACATTGGATGGCGACATTTTTAACGGGCGTGAGCACTTATGAGCGGCTGCACCCAGACCCGCATTTTCACCTACTGGATGGCATCTCGTTTCACCGCTATCCGTTCGATAATGCCAGTAATGCTTCAACAGCGCTCTTACAAAGCAGTAGCGAATGGGATACAAGCATCCCCATGCTACGCCAACAGGTGCGGCAGGACTTTGGATATGATATCCCGGTCGCAGTTACCGAGGTCAATACCAATCCAGGCAGCCAGGTGCCGCAACCAGGATTTGCCTCCCTCTGGTGGGCCGATACACTGGGCAAGCTGATGAGCCAGCAAACAGAATTCGTGGCCTTCTTTTCAGCCGAAGGAGTTGATACGCCCTATCCGCTCTTCAATAGTCATGACCTGCAAGCAACATCGATGTTGCGCACCATGCAACTCTTCGCACACCTGCAAACCAATTTTATTCCGGTCCAGATGCCCCTTACTCCCGTGGGCGTCTACGCGACCCAGAATACGTCGCATCAAACGGTGAGCCTTTTATTCGTCAACAAAACCAACGAGCCACAACAGGTCTCGATCAGCCCGGAGAGCGGTGTTCTTCCTTTTACTCCCTGGCATGGTGTGGATGTTACGCTACAGGGCTACAGCATTGTGGTTGTGACCTTGCATCGTAACGGAAATGCGGCATCTGACAGTCTTAGCATCAGTAATAACAAAACGAATGTACCTGCACTGGTTCACACCAATCTCTAGTGGTGAGCGAAGGAAAAAAGTATGATGACCATTCTTACACCGATCTTAGAAGCAATCTACCTGTTTATTATTCTGCTCATGACGGCTCAGGCCATCTTTAATATTCGGTTGCGTCTGTTCATCTGGGAGTCGCCTGAGCAGGCATTATTGAATCGGGCACCCACCGTTTATCGTGAGCCGCGCCTCTCGTTTACGATTATGTTACCTGCTCGCCACGAAGAGGATGTCTATCGCGAAACCATTCAGAAGGTCTATGATCTCAACTATCCACGCAGGCTGGTGCAGGTGCTGGCGATCTGCCGCGAAGATGATCCTGGCACAATCGCCGAGGCTCAGGCAAAGATCAACGAATTGCGCGACCCCAATGTCCAGCTCGTCGTCTTCAATGATAAGCCGATTAATAAGCCGCATGGGCTCAACCTGGCGCTGAAAGTCTCGAAGGGCGATGTGGTCACCATCTTTGACGCCGAAGATGAGCCGCATCCAGATATCCTGAATATCATCAATACGACGATGCTGAATGAATCCGTCGATGTGGTGCAGAGTGGCGTGCAGCTTATGAACCATAATACAAAATGGTTCTGCTTCCTGAATGTGCTGGAATACTTCTTCTGGTTCAAATCGTCGCTACACTTCTTTGCACGCATCGGCATGACGCCACTCGGCGGCAATACAGTATTCGCACGCCGCCTGCTTATGGAACAACTCGGTGGCTGGGACGAGACTTGCCTGACTGAAGATGCCGACCTGGGCATTCGTCTAAGCATCGCACATGCTCGCGTACGCATCATTTACGACGACGAGTTCGTCACACGCGAGGAGACGCCACACAGCATTGAACAATTTATCAAGCAGCGAACACGCTGGAACCAGGGCTTTATTCAAATTCTCTTTAACGGCATCTGGCGCAAACTGGAGAAGCCTTCACAGCGCTTCCTTGCACTCTATGTGCTGATCTTGCCCGAATTACAGGCGCTCTTCGCGCTGATGGTGCCGGTTTCGGTCGTGATGTTCTTTGTGGTGAAGCTGCCGCTCTGGCTGGCGATGGTCACATTCTTGCCGCTTTATTGCTTCGTGCTCGCCATCTTCATCGATCTGGCAGGACTGCACGAATTCTTGAAAGCTCACCATCGTCCATGGCGCTGGCGTGAGGCGGCTACCTTGCTGCTGGCCTTCTTCCCCTATCAGTTGTTGCTGGGCCTCGGTGCTATGCGGGCGGTCTGGCGTTATATCAAGGGGACATCGAACTGGGAGAAGACCGCTCATATTGGACAACATCGTGGCAATAATGCTGCAAGTGGCAAACACGTCGCATAAGAAGGGGAGACAGACATGAACTCAGCATACAGACCAGATCAACAGCCACAAGGCCCAATACCTGGACAGGCTGCGCCCAACTCCCCACATCACAATACGGCGCAGCTCACGCCAGGCCAGAAGGCACCCTCACAGGCAGACGATGCGGGTAACGTAACGCTTTTTAGAACGGGCAATTTCTTTGTTCACGCAGTCAATCGCTTCAATCAACAACGCACCGGCGCTCTTCACAGGGCCAGCGGTAACACCAGTCTACTCGAACAGGTACGCTGGGTGTCGGCAGAGAGGCAGCGCGTCACCGAGGTTGGAACCCGCCTCCTACCACATATCGAGGTGATCCACCCGGTACAGATCAAAGAGATCGCCGTTCCGAAGTGGTTGGAAGGTATCGTGATCACGATTGGCCTGCTCTTCGCCCTGGCAACACACGCCTTTCATCTGTTTACCTACCCGTTCTACCAATCAGACGAGGGAACATACATCGCGAATGCATGGGCCATTTTGCACGGCTCGTTGCAGCCATATCCTTACACATACGCTCACCCACCGCTGGGTTGGATACAGATCGCAGGATGGATACAGCTTACAGGGGGCTTTTTTACCTTCGGCAATGCTCTCAATAGTGGACGCGTCTTGATGCTGCTCTATATGTTGGGTAGCGCGCTGCTCGTCTACTTTATCACCAGTCGTCTAAGCGGTAGCCGCAGTTGTGCGCTGCTGGCAATGGTTATATTCGCACTCTCGCCGCTTGGCGCAATCTATCAGCGCGAAGTCCTGGTGGATAACATCGGAACCTTCTGGCTGCTTCTCTCGTTGTACCTGATGGTCGTCGGCGAAAGTCGCCTGTCCTATATCGTCTTTGCGGGCATCTCGCTCGGCGTCGCAATCCTTTCGAAAGAGTCTTTCCTGGTCTTTCTGCCTGCCATGATTTACGCCGCCTGGCTCCATGCAACAAACTTTCAGCGTAAGTTCGCACTGGTGGCATTTACCTATACAGCCGTCGCGGTCAGTTCGAGTATTGTCTTGCTGGCGCTCTTGAAAGGTGAACTCTTCCCAACTGGCTTCCTGCCATGGGATCATCATCAGCATCCAAGCCTACTTACGACGTTCTTTGGGCATGCGCAATCTCCATTTGCGACAAGCACAACCAGTTGGGAGATCTGGAAACAGAACGACCTGCTCTTACTTATCGCCAGCAGTATCGCCATCGCCATCAACCTGATCACTGGATGGACGAACCGTATGTACTGGCTCCTGGCGCTCCTGGCTGTAAGCTATTGGGCCTTTCTCTTGCTCAGCGGCAATCCCTATCCTTACACTATTCTACCACTAATCCCATTGATGTCTATTAATATCGCAATTGCACTGAATGCGCCCCTCAAATGGCTCTGTCGCCATATCGGCTTTGATCTTGTACGTGCGCTCCTGATCTTTAGCCTGATCGGTGCCTTTGTTCCATCCATGATTCAATATACGCAGCCTGCTCTTGCACGAGATGAGACGGTCACACAGTCCAATGCGCTTGCCTGGATACGCAACAACGTTTCACATAACGCGGTTGTAATCACCAATAGCTACCTGTATACTGATCTACATGAGGACAGCAATCAGGGTAAAGCCTTCCCCAATGCGCATATCTATTGGAATGCGGCTCTTGATCCAGAGGTACGTGGTGGACTATTGCATGACGATTGGAATAAAATAGATTATATTATTGTCGATGCGCAGATGCTCAATGACATCAAAACGCCCGGTGGTCCAATTTTGTTGGATCGTGCCCTTCACCATGCAATTTTGCGCGTCACGTATCAAACGAATGCGGCGAATTCTGATAGTACTATCCAAATATATCAGGTGATACACTTACGTCAATAACTATATACACAAGAGAAAGGAACACCCATGTCAATCCATAGACGGATGACTGCTCCCCTATGGAAGCAACCAAAAATACAAGTTGCAGGTGTGGTGGGGATAGCGATCTTGCTCCTCGCAATTCTGGTCGCGTCACTGCTTCTGCATACGGTTAGCGAGGGGCAGAAAGCCAAAAACACTACTCCCGTTCTCGGTCAGGGATACTGGCATACACATGGGACGCAGATTCTTGATGGAAACAATCAACCTGTACGTATTGCGGGAGTCAACTGGTTTGGCTTTGAAACAACTGATTATGTTGTCCATGGATTACAATATCGTAGCTATAAAAGTATACTAAATCAAATTAAAACGCTTGGCTATAATACACTTCGCTTACCTTACTCGAACCAGTTCTTCGATGCAAACAGTATACCTAATAATATTAACTATAACATAAATCCTGACTTACGAGGATTACACGGATTACCTCTACTAGATAAGATTATCAATTATGCCAGTAGTATTGGTCTGCATAGTATCCTCGACCAGCATCGCCCCGATGCGGTGGCACAATCGGCGCTCTGGTATACAAATGCGTATCCAGAAACACGCTGGCTCGCAGATTGGAAGATGCTGGCAACGCACTATAAAAATAATCCAATGGTGCTGGGCGCGGACCTGCACAACGAGCCACACGCGCCGGCCTGCTGGGGGTGTGGGAATGTCGCGGTTGACTGGCAACAGGCAGCGCAACGCGCAGGTGACGCCATTCTCACCAGCAATCCACACTGGCTCATCTTCGTAGAAGGGGTCAATTGCTATAACGTCAACGGACCACGGGCGACCAATGCAAGCCCGGCTGCCAATGATCCTTGTTACTGGTGGGGAGGCAACCTGGAAGGAGTCAGTACCCATCCAATCCAATTGAGCGTGCCTGATCGGCTGGTCTACTCCATTCATGATTATCCGTCGAGTGTTTTTCCGGATGCATGGTTCAGTGCACCCGACTATCCTGCAAATATGAGTGGCTTATGGGATCACTATTGGGGCTTTGTGCAGAAGCAGGGCATCGCACCCGTCTGGATCAGCGAATTTGGGACAAAGCTGGAAACGGATAAAGACAAGCAGTGGTTCTCCAGTCTCGTCAATTACATCAAAGTAGGACAATTAAACTGGACGTTCTGGTCCTTCAATCCCGATTCGGGTGATACGGGCGGCATCATCTATGACGATTGGAAAACGGTCGTTGTGGCCAAACAGCAAGCTCTACAAACTATTCAATTCCCATTGGGCGGCAGCACAACTAGATTGCCAGCACCGAAGGCTGCAAGTGGAAATGTCCCTTTAGCAACCAGTACACCGCAACCAACTAAAACGACAACCACAGCGAATGTCACGTTACAGGCACTGTATAAAAGTGGCAACCCTGGCACGACGATGGTTCAGCAGATTATGCCGTACTTTGAAATAGCTAATATGGGAAACAGCCCTATCCAGCTCAGCGATATTACGGTTCGCTACTGGTATACACTCAATGATCAGCAGCAGCAGCACTACACCTGCGATTATGCACAACTGGGCTGTAGCAATATCGCAGGCAAGTTAGTTTCGTTATCCGCACCACGCACAAAGGCCAATAGCTACCTGGAGGTCAGTTTCTCCGAGCAAGCAGGGAGCCTTGCTCCTGGCGCAAATACGGGTGCCATTCAGAATCGCTTTAACAAAAATGACTGGTCAACCTTCAATGAAAATGATGATTATTCTTATGTACCGTCCAATGATGCTTATGCACCTTCAAATAGGGTAACCGTTTATTATAAAGGTGCGTTGATATGGGGAAACGAACCGGCATAATCCCCACACCGGGTTTCTAAAGGGCACCCCTACACCAGCATTGGATATGTATGCACTGGCAACACAGATCGTTGTGCCCTGATGGTGTAGGGGTGCCGTTTACAAACCCGGTGTGGGGTATAAACATATTTTAATCCATCCGATTATTTGCGTTCTATTTATTAACTGAGAAGATTACGAGAAGGAGCTTATTAGAATGGGGCTTATCGTTGAACACATCAGCAAGTCTTTTGGAACCTTCCAGGCGATCAAAGACCTGTCGATGGAGGTGCGCGAGGGAGCGATGTTTGGCTT
>JACDAE010000495.1 GCA_013695595.1 Ktedonobacteraceae bacterium
ATCCAACGTTTTGAACGCGTTGATTACCTTTGCACGAGATGTCACCTTCTCGTTAGGGGAGACAGAATCCTCAAGGTCGAGAAATACGACATCGGCGGAACTGGCAACCGCTTTCTCGATCATGCGCTCACTACTGGCGGGGGTTGAGAGTTCTGACCGTCTCAGGCGCATCTCCATCTTCTCCTCTTTGTATATCACATCTAGTTAATTATTTTAATTCTTGTATTTGAATAGACCAGGGACCTAAAACAGTTATATCAAAATATATAGCACCCGGCGTATGCTCATAGATGCTATCTGATGTTTTAACTTTGCATGCTTCGTCTATAGGCAAACCGATTTGTGTAAAATTTTTTTGATAAAGAGTTATCGCTAATGCTCCATCTACTCGCGTTCCTGCTATGGTATCCCCGTAACAGGTGTAAGTAATTTTCCAATAATCGGGAACAGTGATAATTCCTGTTTTTTTATCGCCTGTTCCAATCCATTTATGAGTAATAGTCCATTTGCCAGTACGTACCGGAGCGGAGGGTGTATAGTCTGTACTTTTGCCACATGCTAACAATGCGCCAATTAAAATAAACAATGTCAATATTGAAAATAGCTTTTTTTTCATATAAAGACCTCTACATATTTTGATTGAGCCTATCATGAGAAAATCAAAGCGTCAACGCTATACTACTTTTGTATGCATAAGGCCGTCAGCATGCTGCAACATAAACGATTTAAAAGCACGAACCGTCGCCGAAAGATTTTTGTCCTTTAAGTGCACCAGTCGCCACTGCTTCATAATCGGGAAGCCCTCCACATCAAGGATCACCAGGCGATGCGTCTCCAATTCCATATCAAGGGCGACGCGCGAGATCAAAGCGATGCCCAATCCTGCTGCGACACTCTGCTTAATAGCACTATTGTTGCCTACCTGCATACTAACGTGCAACGGAAGGCCAGCCTCTTGAAAAGCACTCTCCAGGGCTGCGCGTGTTCCCGAACCAACCTCACGTAAAAGAAAATGTTCGCGTGCCAACTCGGCAAAAGGCGTATGTATACACCCTGCCAGGCGATGCATTGGCGGAGCCACCAGTACCAGTTCGTTAGGCGCGACAGGCGCAACGAAGACGGGCACATCGGTCGGAATTTTCCCCATAATCACCATGTCGACATGGTTATTGACCAGGGCATCTACCAGATACCCGCGATTAAAGACCTCCAATGTGATCTCTACATCCGGATACATCTGGTGAAACTTGCCCAACAGGCCAGGGATAACATACGTCCCGACCGTCGTATCGGCCCCCACGCTGAGGCGGCCATAATGCGGGCTGCGCAATGACTCCATCGTCTCCATTGTCTCATCGATCAATGCAAAAATCTTCTGACTATACAGATAGAGTTCCTCACCGGCCTGCGTCAGATGCGTCTTACGCCCGATTTTATCAAATAGCTTGATCCCCAGCGACTCCTCTAACAGATGAATCTGGGCAGAGACAGCGGGTTGACTGAAATGGAGTTCTTCAGCCGCACGCACATAACTACAATGTTTTGCAACCACTTGAAAAGTTGCTAGCTGATGCAAATTAATGTTGCGCATCGATCCTCTGAAACGAATTTCACATGACAAGCATATACTAATATAGCACTATTCAGAGCGGATATGTCAACCGCTTCCATTAGTTGTCTTTATTTATCAGGACGATTGAGTTGATACTTGCAAGTCTATTCCATTCCGTTGTAGGATGAAGGAAATATCCGTAACAAACTCAATCATCGCAAAAAAGGGACCAGGTCATGATTAGCCGATTCCGTGGCCGAGGTCAGCCACAGGATCATAAAGAACGGGTAGCAACCCAGTTACTACCCGAAACATCGTGGGCGGCCAATGATATAATGCCCTCAGGGACGCCCCCAGAAGATGCTGTGGTTGTAACCATCTCGCGCCAATTTGGCAGTGGTGGAAGTGAGATTGCGCGTCTTCTCGCACAGGAGAGCAATCTCAATTATGTTGATCGTCTGGTTATCAATGAGGTTTCCCAACAATTGAAGGCGGAAGCACAACAAAAACCAACCGATCAAAACAAACCACCATCTGATTTTGCGGCACATATCCTTGATGCCGTACAGATCAGTAACCCCTTCGTTGCCAACTACAGTTCGCCACTCGGGCGAGCATCGGCGCAGGCACAATGGAAGGACTTAGCTGACTTCCAGCTTACGCAACGCGTCATCTTAGAACAGGCCACGCAAGGAAACGCTGTTATTGTGGGCCGTGGCTCTCAGTTTCTGCTCCACAACGCGCCGCGTACTCTGCATATCTACATCTTTTCCCCCCTGCCTGACCGCATCGAAACCATCATGAAACGCCTCTCACTGGATCACAACAGGGCGAGACAACTCATCGAACAACGCGACTATGAACACGATAGCTACTTACGACGCTATTATGGAAGTGATGGACATCAGCCTGGACTCTATCACCTCCTTATCAATACGGGACTCTTTTCCCTTGATCTGGCAGCAGATCTTATCAAGCAGGCTCTTCCTGTAGTGAAAGCAATCCAATCATAATCCGCTGGAGAATTTTTCTATGAGCATCCAATCCATCAACCCGGCAAATGAGGAAGTTCTCGAAACGTTCGAGCAATATAGTACGACGCAGATCAACGACGCGTTGCAGCAGGCACGCGACGCATTTTTGCAATGGCGCGAAACATCCTTTGCCGAACGTGGCGCGTATCTGCACGGCGTCGCTACCCATCTGCGCGAACATAAAGCAGAACTGGCGCGTACAGCTACCCTGGAGATGGGCAAACCAATCACCGAGGCCGAGGCCGAGGTGGAAAAGTGCGCCTGGAACTGCGACTTTTACGCTGAACAGGCCGCGCACTTTCTCGCCGATGAGCACGTCACGAGCAATGCAACGGAGAGCTATGTCTCCTTTCCACCGCTAGGCGTCGTTCTGGCCTTGATGCCATGGAACTTCCCCTACTGGCAGGTCTTTCGTTTCGCCGCACCCGCGTTGATGGCAGGCAACACAGCCGTGCTCAAACATGCTTCAAACGTCTCGCGCTGTGCGCTGGACATTGAGCGCATCTTTCAGGAAGCTGGCTTACCCGCAGGTGTATTCAAAACCGTTCTGGTCCCTGGCTCAGAGACAACTGCACTGATCGAAGATCCCCGCATCGCCGCAATAACGCTCACCGGTAGCGATGCGGCGGGTGTCGCGGTCGCCTCTGCCAGTGGAGGGGTCCTCAAAAAGAATGTGTTGGAACTGGGTGGCTCGGATGCTTTCATCGTCCTTGCCGATGCCGATCTTGATGCCGCCGCTCAGACAGCGGCACGCGCACGTTTTCAGAATACCGGCCAGAGCTGCATCGCCGCCAAGCGCTTCATTGTGGTAGAAGCTGTCGCCGACGCCTTCGAGCAAAAATTTGTTGAGGCCACCGCAAAGCTACATGTGGGCGATCCTCTTGATCCCACAACGCAGGTTGGCCCTATGGCACGCAGTGATCTACGCGACACTCTGCACCAGCAAGTGCGTGCCTCCATCAACATGGGCGCTCACGTTCTCCTTGGCGGCAAACCGGGTGACGGCAAGGGCTATTACTACGAACCAACCATTATTAGCAATGTAACGACCGATATGCCGATCTTCAATGAAGAGACCTTTGGCCCAGTGGCGGCGGTTATTCATGCTCGCGACGCCGAACATGCCCTGGAACTGGCTAATACCTCAGATTTCGGCCTGGGCGGCAATCTCTGGACGCGCAATATCGATGAAGCACGGAAGCTGGCACGACGCATCGAAACCGGTGGGGTATTCATCAACGGCATGACCGCATCCGATCCGCGCCTGCCCTTTGGCGGCGTCAAACGCAGCGGCTATGGGCGCGAACTCTCTTCGTTTGGCATTCGCGAATTCGTCAACATCCAGACCATCTGGATCGGCCCAATGCAAAATGCAGCACCAACACAGGTTGCTAGCGAATAAGTGCCCCAAATTCTCCACACCGCCCCTTACCCCTACTGGTGACCTTTTTCTCGGTATTCGAACGGTATTGGGCCACCACATGGATGGATGTGGGAATGCTACCATCTGTTATTTAAGCAACCACAAACGTAGATGAATAGATGGGCGAGCCTGATCCATTTATGGGGATACTTTCAACATCGGTAGTGCTGACCGTGAAATTGAATACAATGCGATACGTCCCTTTTGCCCATTGTGCATTTCTGGCAAATGTGCCTGATGTTGGCGAGATTACTTGCACCTGCGAAGAGTGGGCAGGCAGCGTTATCATTCTCGTCATTGCCCCTTGACGGCAGTGGTTCATATCCTGCCAGCTACCCTGCGCATCCTGCCATTGTAACGTGACCATAGTGCAGCCCGATTGATGATTGGCGGCGACAATACTCTGCGCCAGGCCATTATTGATCGTCACCATCATGGTTGCATTGGACGCATAATGTGCCTTTCCCACCGTCACCATCACCTTTCCACTCGTCGCCGCCGAAACGGTGGGTGTAGGATTAGATCCAGACCCAGCATTTGAAGCATTAGCCTGCTGAGCACCACAGGCGGCCAGCAATACAGCTCCAAAACACAGAAGAAGTACGTGTTGCGCTCTTTTTCGTTGCATAAGGAAACCTCCCTTCAAACAAAGCCCACGATTTTGAATACTATTAAGACATTTTTACCTTCTACAAAGTTCCCAAAACGCAACGATGCCACCCTCCGAAGAGAACGACATCACTGAAAGTAGCCACCTTTTCTAACGTATATTAGCAATCATAAGACAAAGCGCAACAACATTTTTAAGACGAGCTGTTAAACAAAGGTAGCATGCTACTTATTATAAAAGCGAATATAGATATATATAAATCCATTCGTCAAATAGTCCAGATTTTAATACTGATTCCCTTTACCAATCCAGCTTGTTTATGGTATACTTCCTTCGTGCCATATCCCCCCAGTTATCTGTCCTGGTTAAGCAAGGAAAGGAGTTCCCTTATTGCTATTACTACGATCTGACTCTTAAGCAATGTGCAAGTATAAGTAAATATAAATTCACTTATACGTGACATGCTCATCAGCCTGATGATGGTAATCCAGTACAGAATCTACCATGAATAGATGCATACACATCTCTGTTTTTCACCATGTAGTTCCTAGAAAGGAAGCCCGAAAAACCCTTAATTGTGTAACGCATATCCCCCAGATTTCACATGAAATACTGTAGTTTGGACCAATAGTTACATCTCTCAGGAGGATTTCGCCTTGAAGAAACGCGTTTATCTTCGGTTTATTTCAACAATTGCAATGCTTGCCTCAATGATAAGTATTGCCTTCGGAGCTGCAAGCACTACAGCGCAAGCTGCCGCCTTACCCTATAGTCCACATCCCGTCCAGGTAAACCCCGTTATCTTGAAAACCGGACAGGGCAATGCGCAATATCAATTCGCCTGTCAGGCACCAACTGCCGCCGTTCGCTGTTATAGTCCACAACAGATCCGCGCAGCCTACTCTATCCAGCCGGTCCTGAATAAAGGGATCACAGGTAAAGGGAGCACTATCGTCATTGTTGATGCCTACCAGAGTCCCACAGTCCAACAAGACCTGGATAAATTTGACACCACCTTTGGCTTAGCATCGACAACAGTCAATATTATTGCGCCCGATGGATTGACGCCTTTCGATTCTGCTGATCCCAATCAGCTCGGTTGGGCTGAAGAAATCTCGCTTGACGTTCAATGGTCGCATGCGGTAGCTCCTGGCGCAACAATTGACCTCGTCCTCGCAAAGTCGAATCAAGATGCTGACCTGTTGAGCGTGACGAAATATGCCGTTGAGCATAGTCTTGGGGATGTCATTTCACAGAGCTTCGGTGAGGCTGAAAGTTGCGCAGATCCAAAATTATTGGTTGCCGAGCACAAGGTTTTTGAAGCAGCAGCCCTGAAGCATATTACCGTGTTTGCTTCATCCGGTGATCAGGGAGCTGCTCAACCAACATGTGATAACAGCTCTTATATCCTGAGCGCCTCTACGCCTGCCAGTGATCCGTTGGTAACAGGTGTTGGTGGTACTCATCTCGATGCAGACGCAACCACAGGCAAATATATTGGTGAAACGGTATGGAATGACGCGTTTGGCGCGAGTGGCGGTGGATATAGCACCATTTACAAACGCCCATTTTATCAGCTTGGAACGGTAAAAAGCCAATGGCGTGGTGTCCCTGATGTCTCTTATAGTGCTGATGTGAATGGAGGCGTGCTGACGGTCCTTGGTTTCCTCGGCACAAACTCAGGCATCTACATCTTTGGTGGCACGAGCGCTGGTTCCCCACAATGGGCAGCGATTACTGCGCTGGCCGTCCAGAAAGTACATCATCGGGTCGGGTTCATCAATCCTATCCTCTATGCTATCGGTCACAGTCGCGACGCCTATCAAGATAAGTTCCATGATATCGTCTCCGGTAACAATACATTCGTAGGCACTGATGCAAGTGGTAATCCAGTAACCATCACTGGCTATAGTGCTGGCAAAGGATGGGACGCAACTACTGGTTGGGGATCACCTATCGTCTCACAATTGCTTAGCTTCGGCTGGTAATTTTTCTCTCGTTTTCTACCAATACCGCCTCTCCAGTGGGAGGCGGTATTGTTTTTCCTGGAAGATCATCTCTACCATCTCAGCGTTTCGCTTTCTCCTTGACTAGATGCTCAACCTTCCCAAAAGGCGTCTCCTCCTCATATGTACGATCAATATGCACTTTCTGCGTATCTACAACCGCCTGCGCAGCAACAATTGTGTCGTAAGGGTGCGTCTTCTCCCAGATGCTAGAAACTGCGTCTGGCTCCTGATGGCGATAGACGAAACGACATTCAACTTTTGCCTCCGCCGCCTGGTGGTTTGCTCTGCCCAGGTCTATGCGAGCACCTTCATCATTGAGATGAGGCTCGACAAGCCTGAAAAGTTCTGGATTGCGACTGGATGCCTGCTGTCCCAGGTAGAGGAATACAACGGGCTTCTTCCCTGTATTGTTGACCGCGGCATGGATCACTGCACTATTCTGCTCACTATCAGGGGTAAGTATAGCCAGTATAGCGGCTGGAAATTGTTGCTCAACGCCCGTCGTGATCACAGGCACACGACCATGCTTCTTGTGGTATCTATAACTGCTATAAGCAATCAGCATACCCACGATAGTAACCGAGCCACCAAAGATTGTTGCTGGCGGCTTTGCCACCAGATTCGTTGACCAGGCAGTCACAACAAGCACCGTAGTTAAGATGCCCAGGCCAAAATTGAGCGTGGAACGCGTCCAGCGCCCTTCTGGTTCTGGCGTTTCATCCGGGTGCTCCGCGTTTTCCTCCTCAGCCTGATGCTCCATCTTCTCCCCATCCACATCTTTATGCACACCATCCGGCAGGTTTTCTTCATCCTGCTCCATCGTTGATACGATCTGCTCACGTGCCCTGGCGCTCGCTCCTGGCCTCATCTGCTTCGTCAATTTGCGCTCTTTGCGTTGACGATAACGCACAATGTCCATGCCAAGGCAGGTCAGCGTAAAGGCTCCCAGCAGGCCAAACGCATACATATCGCCCAATGTGCTGATATTGCCACGCACAGCAATGAGCACGAGGATCGGAATCAGCGTCGCGAGTGCAATAGAATAATGGGGGGTGCCACGCAGTCGATTACGTTGCAGGATGATATTGGGAAAGAATTCCATACGCGAAAGGGCCAGAAAGACATGGTACGAACCAATGATAGCGGTGTTGCTGGCAAATACGAGCAGCGCACTGGCGCTGATGGCAACCTCTGTCTGTAAAATTGGGCCGCCCCAGTGTCCTGCCAACAACGAGATAAGCTGGGATGACTGCAACGGATCGCCAGCCGCCCTCGGCAATAACAGCGTGGAGAGCACCGTCAGTAATGGACTCGTCAGCCCCACCGTGATAATAACCAGGAAAAGCGCAATCTTACCCACTGCTTTGCGCGGCAGCTTCATCACAGGTGCAAGCTGAGATATGCTTTCCAGACCTGAAAACGCCAGAAATGAACCCGCGAATCCGACAAGAATTGTAACAGGGGTCAGCGCACGACCGGAAAACATCTGTGGGAACAGGCCTAGAAACTGCCCAAAAGAGAGATGCGTAAAGACGGTCACGAGGATAGCAATATCGCTCACAAAAGCAACGATTGCTCCCACCAGGCTCACTTTGGCGCTTTCACTGACGCCCACCCAGTTCAAAATACCCAACAGGATCAGCACCCCAAGCGTAATCCAGACCGTTATCGACAATCCCAGGAACGCGGATTTCGGACCAATCGCTGGTAACACCAGGCTCAGATAGAAGATACCCGAAAGGGAACTGATCGCCGCCGTCAGAAAATAATCGACGAGGATAAACATACCTCCCAGCGCGCCAAACCACTTGTTCATCGCCTTCGCGGCAACCGTGACCACACCACCACCCTGCGGAAAGCGGTAGGTGACCTCGACATACTTAAATGTCAGGAGGATAAAAACGATCATCGTCAATAAAACAAAGAAGCCCGCCAACTTTCCCACAGTCCCATAGAGAATGCCCGGCACATAATAAATAGAGGTACCGATATCGGCGAAGACGACGGCCCAGCAGAGGAATGGGCCAAGGTTGTGTTGCTCTTTCTCTTGCGCCTCCCCTGGCGCTTTCGGGGCTGTTTTTTGCATCGTTTCGTATACACCTTTCTTTCCAGGGGCATCTTTTCAGGATGCTGGAAAGAATGTTTTTCTTCTGTCCTAATATAGCACGCATGAGAGAGAAACAAAGCTTCTATGAAGAGAACTTATCTTATGACTGCTCACAAGAAGCATCTATGAGATAAAATATAGCATGTTTTAGAACCGTTCTATACATGAGATCGGTATTACTATAGAGGCATCTAATCATTTATTGCTGTTTTTAATTAGAGGAGCTTTCACATGCAAAACCTTGCGGAACAACAGGCGAAAAGCTGGTGGGCCGAAGGCGATACGCCCGTACGCCATGACTCACGTGTAACCTACGTTACTGATGGACGCGCTGCAATGTTGCTGATGTGCCAACATTTTATCAAGGCGCAACGCTACATCTATCTCGCGAACTGGGGCATGACCGCAAAAATGGAGATTGTACGCGGCACAGATCATCGCGCTGGCCCCGATGGTAGCCCGGAACAAAAGGCACTGCTCACAGAACTACAAGCCATCGGCTTGCAAAGTGCCGACATCAACTTCTGGCAAACACATGATCTTTCACTCCAGGCCGTACTTGGCTACGCCGTAAGTAAGGGTGTAGAGGTCAAAGTCCTGCTCTGGAAAAGCCTTCCCATCTTTGCACACTATAATGAGCAAGAAACCTATGATGAGATGAAGGCGGTGGGAGTAGATTGTATCCTCGACGAT
>JACDAE010000503.1 GCA_013695595.1 Ktedonobacteraceae bacterium
CCCTTTTCACCATCACACCACGACCACGGGCCAGCGCAGTGAAAATGCCGAGCGCGGCACATGATGCACAGATCAGCAACGCGACATGGAAGCTATTCACAAATGTACTTTGCAGTGCACCAACGGTTGCCGAGGATAAATTATGGGTATGTGACGATAACAGTAGCGTGCCAGCCGCCGCACCTCCGAGCGCCGCGAAGACGGTACCCGTAAGAGCCACACTCAAACTCTGCCCCATAACACGACCTGTCGCAAGCAATCCGGACGCCTCACCCTGCGCATCTTGAGAGGCTGCACCCATCATTGTACGCGTATTGGGCGACATGAACAGACCCTGCCCCAGACCAATAACCGCCAGCCGCCAGACGATATCCAGAGTGGTACTGTGCACATTGAGCAAACTGACCAGGAATAAACCAAGACACGCAACCGCCAGACCCAACGGAGATAGCCAGCGCGATCCAACCCGATCCGCCATAATACCACTTAAAGGCGCGGAGATTGCCAATAACAACGGCAACGGCGTCAGCAGCAGTCCGGTATGGATGATCGAGAAACCACGCAGCTCCTCGAAGTAGAACGGCAAGAGAAAACCAGGCGCGAATAAGGCCATCATACAGAGAATAAAACTAATATTTGCAAACGCGAACACCCGATTTGAGAGTAAGCTTAGATTTAAAATGGGAGACTCAACATGTGACTCAACATACACGGCAGCCCCGATCATCACCACACCCAGGCCCAGAGAACCAAGCGTCCCAAAGGAGAGCCAGCCCCATTCCTGCCCAAAAGAAAGGCCTAATGTGAACGCAGCCAGTCCAACCGCCAGCACCACCGCACCCAATGGGTCAAACCGCCCACGTTGTCCTTGCTGCGGCTTCTGCTCGTGGTACCAGTACAATGCCGCCAGGAGAACCACTATACAGATTGGCGCATTGACATAGAATATCCAACGCCATGTCAGATACTGAGTAATAATGCCACCAATCGTCGGACCAGCCGCTACGCCGAGCGATACCACTACCGCATTCAAGCCGAGCGCCAGGCCACGCTCACGATCGGGAAAAGAACTGGTAATCATAGCAATATTTACGGAAAAGATGAGTGCGCCCCCTATGCCTTGAAAGAGGCGGGCAACGATGAGAAGCGGGAGAGAAGGTGCGAGGCCACAAAGCATCGAACCAACCACAAAAATGAGTACCCCGGTAAGAAAGATCGGTTTGCGGCCCAACATATCAGCCAGGCGACCAAAGGTAAGCAGGGTCGCAGCAATCACCACCAGGTATCCAATAATAATCCACTCTGAGGCCCCACTGATATTGACATGAAACGTGTTCGCGATACTTGGCATCCCAATATTGACGATTGAGCCATCCAGCGTAGTCATAAAGCTGGTCGATGCAGCCAGGGCGAGGATCACCCATTTGTTCATCTCATCAGCAAGGGGCGCACGACGAACAGCAGGCAGGGAACCCGTCACGGCATGCGCGGCTGCTCCCCCTACATTGACTATCTCCAAATTACTATACCTATTTTTACTATGTTCGTTGTGCATTCAGCCCTCTCTAACGAAACATGCATCCTTCCGTGAGAAGAAATCTCCAGAAGGATGCAAATCTTTTTTCCATACGACTAACAGGTCTCCCGTGTGGTGACGCTCTGTTCACCTCATGTCTAAAGTATAAGGGCATATATAGTTGCATGTCCAATACATAATTAAGAGGAGACTAATAGGTATAGCCTATGAAAGGATCGATGCAAGCATGGAGTTACGTCATTTACGGTATTTTGTTGCCGTTGCGGAGGAGTTGCATTTTGGCAGAGCGGCGAGCAGGCTCTTCATTGTACAGCCCTCTCTCAGTCAGCAGATCCGGCAGATGGAGGAGGAGCTAGGGTTTCCCCTCTTGAAGCGCACCAAGCGCTCAGTAGAATTGACCGATGCGGGTAGAGTCTTTTTCGTGTCTGCCCAGAACATTCTCGCCCAGGTGCAGGAGGCGAAGCGTGCGGCCCTGCGTGCCTATCGCGGCGAGGTTGGACGACTGGTAGTGGGATATATCAGCTCAAGCACCTATGATCTGCTCCCTGCGATGTTACGGGCCTATCGTGAACGTTTTCCGCACGTCGAGGTCGCATTGCGCGAACTAACGACGCCAACGCAGGTAAAAGCCCTGGAAGAGAATGAGCTACAGATTGGCCTCATGCGCCTTCCGATCAGCACCCCACTGGTGAATGTAGAAGTCGTACGGAGGGAACCAATCGTCTGCGTTCTTCCAGAAGAGCATCCACTTGCGGCACGTAAACGTATCGCTATGCCTATGCTGGCCCATGAGCCGTTTGTGCTGCAATCGCGCCAGCATGGGGGAGGGTATTATGTACAATTAATGAAGTTATGTCTTTCCGCCGGCTTCAGTCCCAATGTCGTACAGGAAGTCACGGAGACGCACACAATCGTGGGGCTGGTCGCCGCCGGAATAGGGATCTCCCTGGTCCCCCAATCGATCCGCAACATACGCAGCGAAGGGATTGTCTACCGTGAGCTAGAGGGAACGGCGACGATGACAGAGATTGCGCTGGCCTGGCGGCGTGATGCACAGCATTCGGCGATCGTCCAAAACTTCCTGACGGTCGCACGAGAGACTATTATGCGCATGTAGATCTGCCGGCCCCTTGCGGGAAAGACAGGAATCACATAAAAAGAGGTAAGGAATAGCTCTTTTTCATGTGTTTCGCATTGGTTAACGATCCCGAAGGCAACACGGTTCTCCTTTCCGGCGACGTAGAAAGGGCCGAGGGATGACAATTACTATCAAACTGCCATCCCTTGCTAGATATTACACCTGACCCCAGGTAAACTTCTCCCAGCCCTGGATCTGGGTCACGCTAGCATCCAGGGGTATGTTGGTCTGACTGGTACGGGCGCTCACATAATCGCCATTGGCTGTCGCTTGCAAGGCGACGGTCCCATCACTTTGTGGGAGCCAGGTAAACTCTTCCCAGGCCTGGACCTGGGTTGCACTGGCATCCAGGGGTGAATTGGTCTGGTCGATACGTGCGCTCACATAGTTGTTATTATTTGTAGCTCTGAGCCAGATGGTTGTTCCAATCGGTGCACCACCTGAAGTAGAGCCACCACTGCTCGTAAAGGGCTTAAAGATATTAGTAAAAGCATAGTTGCTCTGAGAGATGCCACTACAGTTGTCTGTACTACCGCCCGTCTGACCAGGGCAGGAACCATTATCGCGTGATACTGCCCAGAAGGCCAGTTCACCAATTTTGTTTGCCTGCGCAAAGGCCAGCACCTTCGACGCATTGCTCGTGGAGAAGGTCTCGTCGCTCTCATCATTGCGGCCAATCATAGGGGTAATGCCAACCATAGACCACAACTGACTGGACGATTTCGCGGGGAAAAGTGATGCAAGGGAATGCAACGCTGAACTTCTGGCGTGGGGCCGAGAACATGGCCGTCAATCCCTCATCTGGTACCGACATCTGGGCCGTATCCCAGGCATCGCCCTTCCGCCGCATGGATATACGGGGTGATATGCAACTGGATGATGGTGGATGGTCAAGCGGCGGCTTCCTCGCCGACACCAATGTCACCGGTCAGGTACGTTCCGGCTCTCAACAACAGTGGCTATCCGGAAATGATCAATTGGGAAGCTGGTCCGGCTCCAACTGGAACATGGTATTCGTGGGGGTGAACAACGCACCCTCCGGAGCCTTCCCCAATCCACCTTACACAGTCGTCAATCAAGCACCCACGATCAAGGAAAAGCCCTTCCTGTACATCGACCAGTCTGGCAACTACCAGGTCTTCGTCCCAGCGCTCAGGACCAACTCGCAGGGCACAAGTTGGGGTAGTGGAGCGCCCGCAGGAACATCCCTGCCCATCAGCCAGTTCTATATTGCCCATCCGGGCGATACGGCAGCCACGATCAACAATGCCCTCGCGCAGGGACTGAACCTGCTGTTCACGCCCGGCATCTATCACCTCAACAGCACAATCCAGGTGAACCGAGCGAACACGGTCGTCCTCGGCCTTGGTCTGGCGACGCTTACCCCTGACAATGGTGTGACACCGATGACTGTGGCTGACGTAGATGGCGTATCGATCGCTGGACTCCTCTTCGATGCAGGCACCGTGAACTCTCCCGTTCTGTTACAGGTCGGACCAACTAGATCGTCGCTGAGTCATGCAGCCAACCCAACTGTACTGAGCGATGTTTTCTTCAGGATCGGTGGTGCAGCGGTGGGCAAAGCCACGCAGAGTCTGGTCATCAACAGTAGCAATGTCATCGGCGACGACCTGTGGCTCTGGCGAGCGGATCATGGGAGCAGCGTCGGATGGACATCCAACACAGCCGCGAATGGCCTGATCGTGAATGGCAGCAACGTCACGATGTATGGTTTATTCGTCGAGCACTATCAGCAATACCAGGTCATCTGGAACGGCAATGGTGGGCGCACCTACTTCTTCCAGAACGAGCTTCCCTACGATCCACCGAATCAGGCGGCCTGGATGAATGGCAGCGTCAACGGGTATGCGGCCTACAAGGTAGCCAGTTCGGTCACCAGCCACGAAGCCTGGGGCCTGGGCAGTTATTGCTACTTTAATGTCAACTCAAGTGTTGTGGAGGCCCATTCCTTTGAAGTCCCGAACACATCGGGAGTTAAGTTCCACGATATGGTCACCGTGTCGCTCGGTGGTACCGGCACCATCAGCCATATCATCAATAACACTGGTGGCCCATCAAACTCGAGTAACAGCGTCGCAGACCTGGTGAGCTATCCATAGTACGCTGGAAGTGCGAGAACAATCGACAGGCATGCACCACCCTCTCTATGGGACGTGGTGCATGCCTGTTAATGAGCTTGCTTTCATGTGCATTCCCCTTGATATTCCATAGAATATATTCTATAGTTTGATAGCGAAGCTTCCTTGTTGTTTGCTCCCTCGCCCAGAAAGAGGTGGGTGATCTTTTCCATGGATGGCAAAGCACGCGCAATGGAGCGTGTACAAAAGGAGAATACTATGACCACGACACCCTCTAAACGCCTTGTTGATCCAGAGATCGCTCCGATGCTCGATATGTTTCCCACGCTCAATCCCACACCGGAATCATTGCCTCAGATACGTGCAATGTTCAAAGAGATGATGGCCCAGGCGGCTGCAACTATGCCTGTATCGCCAGATATTTCTCTCAGTGAGCGTCATATACCCGGACCACAGGGTGCACCCGATGTGCGCATACAGATCTATCTTCCCAAAAACGTCTCGACTCCCACACCGGCAATACTCTGGATACACGGTGGCGGCTATGTCATTGGTAGTTCTGATCAGTCCGGTCCTGATCTGCAAAATATTATCGCGGCAACGGGCTGTGCAGCGGTCGCGGTGGACTACCGCCTTGCTCCAGAGGCTCCACATCCGGCCCCGGTCGAGGATTGCTATGCCGCTTTGAAATGGCTACACACGAACGCCTCTGAACTGGACGTAGATGCCAGCCGCATCGCTATCGGCGGTGACAGCGCAGGTGGTGGCCTGACCGCAGCTTTAGCACTTCTGACCCGCGATCGGGGCGAAGTGCCGCTCATCTTCCAACTGCTGATCTATCCTATGCTCGACGACCGGACCGTGACGACGCCAGATCCACACCCCTATACCGGTGAATATATCTGGACACCCGCCGCCAACCGCTTCGGCTGGACCGCACTGCTGGGACAGGAGCCAGGCGGACCAGATGTCTCACCCTATGCAGCGCCAGCACGAGCCAAACATCTTGAAGGACTGCCACCCGCTCTCATCGGTGTTGGCACACTTGATCTGTTTCTGGAGGAGGATCTTGAATATGCTCGTCGCTTGATGCGGGCAGGCGTGCCCACTGAACTACACGTGTATCCCGGCGCATTCCACGGCTTCCCAATGGCCGCGAACTCTCAGATTGCGCAGGCATTTGTACGCGACTACTTGAGCGCTTTGAAACGTGCATTCACTCGCCACAACATGTAAAAAGGGGAATGATCGAAACATGGTAGGGCTACCAATTGATAAATCACGGATGCGATAATGCAGTTTCAATAAATATTCTGGATACCTGCATTGTGGGAAAAAACCATTAATGTAGGGAAGCCATTTAGTATTCCGGGGCCGATGACAGGCCGATGCAGCGTGATGGTATCCCACGGAATACTAAATGGCTTCCCTACATTGATGCTCTTTGGTCCATCATCGTGATATCCATATTCATTTTTGAAACTGCATAATCTGGTACCCTACCATGTTTCTATAACTATAGGTATTTGGAGTGTATTCGTTTATCCCTATTCGCTCAACACGGGTTCACGTACCAGCTCAACTTCCTCACCACGTGCCTTTGCTTCCTTAAACGCCTGAAGCGACTGGTCACGCCCCATGATCAAGGCCAGCACAATTAAGGCTGCACAGCAAATCACCACGATCAGGAACGTATCGTTCAGGCCCATAGTAGCCGCATGCTGCGTAATACACGCGCGGAGAACAACCTGGTTAAACGTAGGACCAGCCGCCTGCACACAGGTTGCCGCAACACCACTGAACTGATGCGTCGCCAGACCCGCCTGAAGCGATTTTCCGATATCCACGCCATAACTTGTGCCGCGCTGAGTCAGGAAAGTGGTCAACGCCGCTACCCCGATAGCACTGGCAACCATACGCGTTACTGAGACCAATGAGGAAGCCTTTGCCATAGCTTTGTTGCTCACTGCCGACAGGCCCACCGTCTGTAGAGCGGGCATCGTAAGGCCCATTCCCAGACCACGTATAACCAGCCAGATCTGGAGCGACATGCCCGTGGTGTTCACATCCAACCGGGTCAGGGCGGAGGTACCAATCACCAGTAGCACCAGGCCACTCACCGCCAGAAAGCGTGGACCAACCCGGTTATACAACGTTCCAGAGAACACCATGCCCACACCCATCCCAAGCCCCTGGCTGATCAGGAACTCACCAGTTGTTAAGGCCGAATTGCCCTGAATGTTCTCAAAGAAAAGCGGCAGCAGGAACAGGCTCCCAAAGAGCATCCCCGCGACAACCCAGAGCACTATATTTGAGACTGTGAATGTATAATTTGCGAAGAGGCGCAGATCGATGACTGGGTCTTTCGCCCGCAGTTCGACCACAACGAAGGCAGCCAATATGACCACGCCCGCGATGATGAAGCCGAGTACTGTAGAACTGCCCCAGCCTTTAGAACCGGCCTCCGTAATACCGTAGACAAGCGCGGTAAAACCGACGACCGAGAGGGCCAGGCCCAGTATATCAAAGCGCTGCCTGCCCTCTACTGACTCCTGCTTCTCAGCATCTGTTTGCCTGGGCAAGATGAAGAGGGCCAGGACCAGGGCGATGATACCAATCGGCACATTGATGATAAAGATCGCATTCCAGGAGAAACTGGTGCTCAGGTAGCCGCCGATCGTTGGGCCAAAGGCGGGTGCCATCATCACGGGAATGCCAAGCACCGCGTTCGCCATCCCACGCTCGTTCGGTGGGAAGATGCGGAAAATGATCGCGAATGCAATGGGGAGCAACGCGCCTCCGCCGATGCCCTGGAAGACGCGGAAGACGATCAGCGCTTCTTTCGTGGGAGCAAAGGCGCAGAGGACCGAGCCGATAGTAAACAATGTCAGAGCCGTTAGAAAGACCAGCTTTGAGC
>JACDAE010000520.1 GCA_013695595.1 Ktedonobacteraceae bacterium
ATCCAACGCTTACTGGCACGAGGAGACATTGATGGATTGAGTGATGTGGCAGTAATGTATCGTACAAACGCACAATCCCGCGCTCTGGAAGAACAATTTCTACGCTTCAATATCCCTTATAAAGTCATTGGCAGTCGCAAGTTCTATGAACGTAAAGAAATCAAAGACATGCTGGCCTATCTGCGCTTGCTAGCCAATCCACAAGACGATGTAAGCTTAATGCGCGTCATTAATGTGCCCAACCGCAAAATTGGCCCAAAGACGGCAGGTGAATTGCAGCAATGGGCCAGCAAACAAAACCTCTCACTCTACAATGCGTTGAAAATTATTCATGAGCATCCCACATTAGGAAAAGCCGCTCGCATGGCGCTGGAGACATTTAGCAAGTTGCTGCAAGATTTAAGCGAAGCCATCGAAGAACTACAGCTACCAGAATTGCTGGATAGGATCGCTGAACGAAGCGGATATGGACCAGAACTACGCGCAAATGGTGATGAGGAACTGGACCGCTGGGCAAACGTACTCGAACTACGCCGCGTGGCCGAAGATTACTCCGAGATCGAAACTCCAATAGCACTGGAATTGTTTCTGGAGAACGTCGCTCTGGTAGGTGGCGCGGATACAACGCAAACAAGCGAGGACGGAAATCTGGTCAAAGATGAGCAGGTCGATGCCGTTACCCTGATCACATTGCACGCCGCGAAAGGATTAGAGTTCTCTGTAGTATTTATTGTTGGGATGGATGAAGGCTCACTCCCACATTCACGCTCATTAAGCAGACCCGATCAACTGGAAGAAGAGCGCCGTTTAGCCTATGTTGGCTTTACACGAGCAATGCGTCGCCTCTACCTGGTACGTGCACGCCGCCGCTCCATCTTTGGCGAAACACAAACTACCCAACCTTCGCGCTTTCTGGACGATATTCCGCCCAGACTTATTTCCAGCCCTCTCACGACAGGTAGCAGTGGCTCCCAGGCATCCACCAATACACGTTATCAGACTGCCCGCAATCAAGGTTGGAGTGAAGATGATTACAATCAGGACACGTATGGAGATGCAGATACCGGACGAGTCTATGGTAGTGGTACGCCGCGCAAAAGCAACACATCGCCTCAGTGGACGCCACCACGACCAGGCGCTTATTCATCGCCGACAGTTCCACCTAAGGTCTCTCCAACACCAAAGAAAATAGAGCCCATAAAGCCTGAAGGACAGCAATATAAACCGGGCGATCATGTACGGCATGATACATTTGGCGAAGGGCTGATTCTCAAGAGTGAGATGGAAGGTAGTACCGAATTTGTCGAGGTGCAGTTTCAGGGCAAATATGGTAAGAAACATTTAAGCATGGATTTTGCCCATCTAGAGAAGATATAGTAAGAACTGGGAAAGGGTCACTTATCTTATATGTTACGTCTAACAAAAAAACGTCTGGGACGAGTAGATATCTTTATCTTTGCATCTATATTTATAGCTACCTTACTGCGTTTTGTCCTGATCTACTTGCACTGGCCTATTACAAACAGTGATGAAGGCAGTATGGGCCTCCTGGCACGCCATATTGCCTATAATGGTGAATGGCCTATTTTCTACTATGGTCAGGCCTATATGGGACCAATCGAGGGCTATATTGCAACTCCACTGTTCCATCTCTTTGGCTCATCAACATTTATACTACGCCTTGGACTCTTACCTTTCTTTTTCCTTTTTCTCATTTGTATGTATTATTTGACACGCCTGCTCTTTACACATAAATTGGCAATATTCACTGTCGTTTTGCTCTGTTTCGGCTCCGATGAGATCATCGCACGCCAGGTCAAAGCTGTGGGCGAATATCCAGAGCTGGTCTTCTTTGCTGCCTTTATCAGCCTGATTGTTATCTGGCTGGCCCTTTCTTCCAATATTGAGCAACAAGCACGCACGACTCCACGCCGCATCTTCATTTATGGAATACTAGGCCTCGTCGCCGGCATTGCTGTCTGGGTCGATTTCTTAGTATTGCCTTTTCTAGGAACTGCGATTGTGCTCCTATGGCTCTTCTGCCGGCGTGAGTTGCTCTCATGGGCTGGTCTTTGCATGTTAGCAGGCATAGTGATAGGTATTTTTCCCCTACTTTACTACAATATCACTTCTCCACTGAACCAGGGTACAATTGCTGCCCTGGTTGGAGTTAGCCACACCAGTTCAGTGAAGCCATTACCCTTCATTCAACACATTATTGGTACCCTGATGATTGGCATACCCAATGTGACAGGATTGAATCCGCGCTGTTCAGCTACAAACTTCCCTTACTTTGGGACTGCAAGTCTGCACTGTGTTATCCTGCAAGGAGGTTGGGGACTGGGTTACCTGGTCTTATGGGCAGTGGCAACGTTCATTGTCGTAGGCATCATATGGCGTGGTTGGCGAGGGAGATCACTTCGGCATCAAGAATGGACCTTTGAAGAACGCCAGAATATGATACGTCAATGCGGCCAACTGATGTTACTGATTAGTGTAGGGGGAACAATCCTTGCATATACCCTTAGTTCGGCTTCTGCTGCGTTTCCAGAACCTACGGCACGCTACCTGGAATGTGTACTCGTCGCCGCCCCAGCCACGCTCTGGCCACTCTGGAATGGCCTGAACATTCAGCGCATAACAGAAAACTGGCGTACTACTATATCAAGTATCATACGAGGCTGCCTTCTACTGCTGGTTTTGACACTTTTTGTCGTGGGAACGTTCAGGACCTTTACTGAAACATCTGATGCACAG
The DNA here is from genome assembly GCA_013695595.1 of Ktedonobacteraceae bacterium. Lineage (GTDB taxonomy): Bacteria > Chloroflexota > Ktedonobacteria > Ktedonobacterales > Ktedonobacteraceae > JACDAE01. Next base: position 2,758 of record JACDAE010000520.1, read on the forward strand.
AAATTTTATCAGCAACAAGACCATGTGATACAAAAGCTGCTTGATCTTGGTGCCACACGCATTTATTCGGAATATTGGACATGTAATCGCCTCATGTTTCAAAGCAACGAAAAGATTATCTGTAGCGTGCTTAATGGAAATCTCAGAGCGGGACAAGATCGCTATCCGCTCTACCACACTATCGTCAGAGCAGATACTCATCCAGCATATGTGTTTCCGCTGGGAGTGTCACAGGTTACAACAATCGCGACGAAATGGAAAAAAGATGCGCAGTTCCACAATACCTATCAACAATTAACTTTCGATGGATATGTGATCTATATCCCGAAAAACGCGTAATAGGGTAGGGACTCGATTGTATCGCGTCCGTGATTTATCAACATTAGGGCACTATCCGATAAAGCGTGAACTCATAGGTGTAAATCTTGCCGTAACTGTTTCATCTCTGCCCGAAAATCAGCTTCCATCTTCTGTTTCTGTTCTGGGAGCATAAAGCTATAGCGCACTCCATTGAGCAGGATCTCGTCGATAGTGCCGAGAGAGAAGCCAAAGGGATCGTACAATGTAGCGACGTTGGCATTAAGCGAAGTGTTGAAGAGTGGTGGGTCATCCGAGTTAACCGAAAGCAGGACACCAGCAGCATAGAGACGCGGGAGAGGATGCTCAGCAAGGCTGGGATAAACGCCCAGGCAGATATTGCTACAAGGACAGAGTTCAAGTGGAACCTGCTGTTGAGCCAGATAAGCAACCAGGCTTGCGTCCTCAATGGAACGTTCGATACTCTGTGCTATCTCCATATCACTTCTTTCTCTTCACTCTTTCTCTGGTTGCTCCTCTAGATGGCCGCCTGTCATTAAAATACCTAATTGTTCTTCGGTGGCTTCAGGATCCACAATGTCAACAATCTGACCTTCATACATTACAGCGATGCGGTCGGAAAGAGAACGAATTTCGTCCAACTCGGCAGATATGAGGAGCACAGCTTTCCCTGCATCACGCTGCTCGATCAGGCGACGGTGGATGAATTCGATAGCGCCGATATCGACGCCCCGTGTAGGTTGCGCGGCGATGAGAGCTTCTGGATTGCTGGCAAATTCGCGCGCAATAATAATTTTTTGCTGGTTACCACCCGACAAAGCACGTGCCGGAACCTCCGCCGAGGGTGTGCGTATATCAAAGTCTTTGACAAGACGGACAGCCCAGACAGTAATCTTTGTAAGCAATAAGGCAAAACGACGCCAGGAGAACTCCTGCCAGCGCTGACGACCGAGGATCGTGTTATCTTCGATAGACGCGGTAAGCACCAGGCCACTACCACGACGATCTTCTGGAATATGTGCCAGTCCCGATTGACGCACTATGCTTGCATTCAGACCACTAATATCAAGCGTTTTACCCGCGCGACCATCCTTCATAGGAGTGATCGTGACAGTACCATGACTGGCTTTGCGAATACCAGTCAAGACTTCGACCAGTTCCGATTGCCCGTTGCCTTCGATGCCTGCAATACCCAGAATCTCGCCGGAGTGTGCATCCAGATTAATACCATGCAACACTTCCAGGCCAATATCAGATTTTGCACGCAGGTCTCTGACACTTAACACAACGGGACCAGGGTGAGCAGGAGTCTTGTTCACCCGTAACAATACCTCGCGCCCAACCATCATCCGCGCAATCTCCGCCCTGTTCGTCGCACCTGTAATCAACTCACCAGCATTCTTGCCACGGCGCAGCACAGTGATGCGATCAGTAATCTCTAACACTTCGCGCAACTTATGCGTGATGAAAATGATTGTTTTCCCTTGCTCGACCAGGCCGCGTAAAACAGAGAAGAGTTCATCGGTCTCCTGCGGCGTCAGAACACCGGTTGGCTCATCCATAATCAGGATATCGGCACCACGATAGAGAACTTTGAGAATTTCGACGCGCTGCTGCAAGCCAACAGAGAGCTTCTCGATGCGTGTACTGGGATTGATCGGCAATCCATAGCGTTCGCTCAAGGCACTAATCTCTGCGCTGGCTCGCTTAAAATTGAAGGCAGATCCCAGGCCCCCTGGTTCCAGGCCCAGGACGATATTCTCGGCCACAGTGAGAGGCGGAATGAGCATAAAGTGCTGGTGCACCATACCGATGCCTAAACGAATAGCATCGCGCGGTCCATGAATATGTGCGGCGTTGCCATTAATACGAATCTCACCACTATCAGGCTGAATCAAGCCGTAGAGGATATTCATCAATGTAGACTTACCAGCACCGTTCTCACCAACCAGCGCGTGAATCTCGCCTTTACGTACGGCAAGATTTACAGCATCATTGGCAACAACTCCCGGCCATGCTTTGCTGATCGCATGCATTTCTACAGCAAGAGGGCTGACAGGTTCTTCGGTAAGGATGGCGGCTGTACTTTCTTGCATTATTGCACTCCTCTTTTATTCTGAACCCGGCTCATATGGAATGCCATCTGCCGCAGGTGCGACCGTACGTCCTACCAGACCGACAAGAGCAACCAGAGTCAAGATATAAGGTATAGTATTCAGCAAGCTGGGAGAAACACCGGCACCTTGCAAACGTGAGCTGAGCGCTTCACCAAGGCCAAAGATGATACATGCACCAGCAGCTCCCCACGGTATATATTTCCCGAAAATCATCGCTGCAAGGGCAATAAAGCCCGCGCCGGCGGTCATATTGGGATTAAAGATTCCGGCGATGCCTAATGAAAGAAACGCACCAGCCAGACCTGAAAGGGCACCACTTGCCAGAACACAAAGATAGCGCACCAGACGAACATTTACACAAGCAGTATCAGCGGCCAACGGATGCTCACCTACTGCACGAATACGCAAGCCGACATTGGTACGGAAAAGCAAAAATTGGATAGCGAGCAGAATAATCACAGCCACATAGAAAATAACGTTCTGCTGAAAGAAGACCGGGCCAATGAAAGGGATGTTCGAGAGTGCCCCTAACGAGACATTAGGCAGACGCAGATTATTCGTGAGCGAGGGCACGCCTTGATTACCGGTCTGAATGAATAACAGATAGTTTGTCAGACCCAGAGCGGCAATATTGATCGCAATACCACTCACAATCTGGTTCGCTTTGAAATTGATAGAGACAACTGCATGCACGAGAGAGATCAAACAGCCAGCGATAATAGCCCCCAGGACTCCACCCAGCACACTATGCGTAGCCAGAGCAACCATGACACCAGCATACGCCCCAGTTAGCATCATGCCTTCCATCGCGATATTTGTGACACCGCTCCGCTCCGAGATAACGCCACCCAGCGCAGGCAAAAGGAGCAAGGCGGCAAATTGCAAGGTAGCGGCCCAGAGATCACTAGAGATCAGTACATGGCCCAATTGTTGAAAAAACACGATCAATCCTCCTCTACTGTATCAGATGTGACAGATACAATACCGGGCTGCGCATGTTGAACAGCTTTCTCATCACTGGCAACCTCATTGAGCGGCATATCAATGTCTGTCTGGCCTATCACATTTGTTGCCAGGGGTGGACGACGACCGAGGTGTGCCCAGGCAGGCAAGGCACGTTGAATAGCGGGTAAAAACTCAGAAGCGATAGAGAAGAGGATCAAAGCCTGAATAATTAAAACCAGATCACCAGGAACGCCAGCGTTCAATTGCATAAAGCTCGATCCCTGACGAAAGCCGCCGAAGAGCAAAGAAGAAAGCAGGACTCCAACAGCCGTTGTACGACCAAGCAGAGCAACGCCAATGGCATCGAAGCCAGCAGGATCGGAGCTAAAGACATTGGCAATAAGCTGATAAGGGGATTGTCCCATTAAGCGAAAAGCCCCGGCCAGGCCAGCAAAAGCGCCAGCAAGAGCCATAGTCAGGATGAGGTTACGTTTGATTGCTATACCTGCATATGCCGCTGCTTTGGGGTTCTGCCCGATCACCCGTATTTCATAGCCAAAGGCGGTTCGTCGTGTGATGAACCAGTAGACAACGAGAGCGACCAGCGCGGCAAAGAAGCTCACATCTACGAAATAAGAGGTAGGATTTGCGATCTGAGGTAAGAACGTACCCAGCGTCTGATTATACCAGGACGAAATAAGTGGCAGCGTTGCCTGAGTGGGGAGCGAATTCGTCTGGTTGGGAAGGTTGAGCGATTTATAAGGTCCCTGGATCAGGAAATCAGTGAAATAAAAAGCGATCCAGTTCAACATAATAGTCGTCACGACTTCATGGGCACCCCGCCACGCTTTAAGCATGCCAACAATAGCACCCCAGAGAGCACCTGCAAGTGCACTGGCGATAACCATCAAAGGGATCAGTAGCCAGCCAGGCAAAGTGGGTGCAGAGAAAGCGACGATACCAGCGACCATCGCACCTATCGCCAACTGACCCGCAGCACCGATGTTAAAAAGGCCGGCACGAAAGGCAACGGCAACAGACAGACCAGTTAAAATAAGAGGACCAACTTTCACCAGGGTATAAGAGAGCTTCTGCGGGTCTCCAAACGAGCCTATATAGAGAGACTGGTAAGCATTGAGGACTGCGAGGAAGCGATCGCCTAAAGGGCCTGGAGAAGTAATCATAATGATAATACCACCGGCGATAACTGCCAGTAGCAAGGCAAAAAGTGGGCGAGCAAGTGAATTTCCAATTTTGCGTAGCCAGGAAATGAACGTCGCAGCAGGAGAGAGCTGACCTGCCGTTGCACGTTGTTCCGGTGACACAGCCATGAGGCACCCCCTGTATGTGCAGGAAACGGCGCACCGTTCTAGACAAGGTATTATTTCCCTATTATAGCATCACTGTGCTCTCATGTCTTGCCTTTTCTTTTTTGAGCGTCCGTGCCTGTTCGCACGATCCATACAAATCAGAAATGCGTGCGGGTTTGGCTGCACTTTTGGCTACATTTTTTGCTTCCGGCAAGCCGCTAGAGAGCTTGCCGGAAGCATCTGACAGCAACAATTCCAACGGCTTCACACAGCATTTTCCCACGGTTACTGGTGTTCTTGAGCAAGGAACTCGGTGGTTGCGGGGGGACCAGATGTGAACCATTCAGAGAAGGATCATCATATGACAACGCTT
>JACDAE010000522.1 GCA_013695595.1 Ktedonobacteraceae bacterium
GCCTTATGGCTGCTTCTCCAATTTTTCTGCCCATGGTTTCGTCCTCGACGATGTCTGTTGGGCCACAAGCGAGCATTATTTCCAGGCTCAGAAATTCGCAGGGACTCCCTATGTCGAACATGTCCGCCAGGCTCATTCTCCGAAGGAGGCTGCACGCCTGGGACGAAAACGCGATTTCCCTCTGCGTTCCGATTGGGAAACGGTCAAGGATGGCGTGATGCGCAAGGCCCTTTTGTACAAGTTCGAGACGCATGCTGATATCCGTGCGATCCTGCTAGCCACGGGAGATGAAGAGATCATTGAGAATGCACCCCACGATTATTATTGGGGCTGTGGCAGCGATGGAAGCGGGCGCAACATGTTGGGACTTTTGCTTATGCAGGTGCGTCAGATCCTACGTGAGCGCACTCAGGAATAACCACCAGCAAATCGGAGATCTCACGGAGAACGTGATTGCATCTCAACGATCGTTATGATCTTCATACGGAACCTTCTCTACAAACGAAAGCCGGACCAGCGATATTTTCCTGGTCCGGCTTCATTACCCATACCATTGGGAATTTGTGGAACAGGCTGGAGTAATGCGCGGTGGTGATGAAGGAAACGTGCTTCATGCAGGTGGAGGTACATTTGTAGCATGGTTGACACTTGCTTCTGCCTTTTATCAGTCTCAGGATGAGAAAGTGGTTAAAGAGGGAACATTTGGCGTCCATCTTAGACGAGCCTATTCACCATTTTGATATATATGAAGTTGTTCTGGTAGAGTCTACAAAGAGAAATCGATACGAAAATCTGGCTCACGCCGCCTATTCATCTCTTTTGCGTAGCGTAACCGTTCCATTTTTTGTCACAAACTCCTGTATGGCTTGCCAGGGCAGTATCTCTTGTTCATTGCCAATTCCCTGTCGGTCAAGTTGAAGAGAAGTGAATGTGCCTCCTTCTCTGCCAGACTTTGGATCTCCCGTGAAATGTCGAGCACGTCGCTTCTGAACGATTTATGTTGCATCGTCACCTCCTCATGTACTGTATAAAGACAAAAAAGACAGAACAAATTTGCCTCCGCTCTCATCGCAGGAAAGCGTTTGCGCCTGCTCTGGTTTCCCCATCAAATGCAGCAACGGAAGGCTTCCCTGGTGCTCACCTGGGCAAACAAACGAGCGCAGATACCCATGTTAGAGATTGAGTGGACAGCATCGAATAAGGTCCTGGCAGAAACAGCCTGGAAGAGACCTCTCGACCTTGATCTCAGAAGATTTCATTCCCTGTCATGATCCTTCATCACCCTCTAGAGCTCGCCAAGAATGACTTCGTCCAGTACTTCATTTCGAGGAGGATAGACCTCTGGCTCGTAGAAAACAGAGATACCATAGCGTCTCAAGGACAGTAGGTGAAAATATCTGGCCAGGTAGCCGCAGCAGGAATAACCGTCTCTGCTATGATAGAAAGAGACGAGGCAAATAGCATTGGTTCTGCCAGAAGCTAGCGAGAATTTCGAGCGTCGCAGGAAAAAGCAGGCAGAACTATCCCAGGAGCAACCAGTATGCTGTATAATAAGGGTACCACTCTTCCGTTTAGCAGTCGATGAAGCAGGCTCACAAGAAAAAAGTGCCATTCGTCAAGCCTCACTGGCAAGGGTGGATGAAAACGTATACCAATCGGGTAGCTAGAAAAACAACAGGTATGGAGCCAGGACAAGCGGTACAACTCGAACATATCCTTGGGCACGTCACGGTTGGGGTGGTGATTCTTTCCTCCACCAACCTGCATATTCGCTATGCCAATCCATATATCCTTGCCTTCCTCGACGAACCCTGGTGCTATCAAAACGTGGTAGGCTTGCGTGTAGATGAAATCTTACCCGCTCAAATATGTGACATCGCCCTCCCGGTTTTACGGCAAGTGCTTGAAAACGGGCAGGCAGTTCATTATATGGAAGTTCCCTATGAAGGGAGCCTTGAGACGCGCGGACGCACCTACTGGCGCATCTCTATTGAGCTTTCAACAACTCTTCATTCCAAAATTACGGACGATGAGGACGATGAGCCTGAATTACTGGTGATCGCCGAAGATGTCACAGATAAAGTGCGCTCACGCCTGCACCTCCAGGCCATTCATTCCATTACATCAGCCATCGCAGGTCCATCAGCCCTCCATCACGTGCTGGATCGTATCCTCCAGGCTTTACAAGATCTGGTGGGGGCCAATCGTTGCGCCGTCTTACTCATTGATACAACGGCCAATAATGAAACGCAAGATATCGGCTATGAGAATGTCGTCCACACCCTGCCCGAAACACGCCGGGCAACCATCGCAGCTCAGAAAGGCATTCACATCCACTCCGCAGGCTGGCATCCCCTGGTCAACCGGAGAATACTGCTCGGTCAGGTGCTGCGCGAAAGGGAGACGCTCGTCTTTACCGATACCAGTACGATCCCCAATATTGATCTCCCCTTCCTCGACGATGAGGGCAGGTCAAAACGGCCTGGCTCCGTCCTCTGCGTTCCTATCTTTGAGCCCTATATGGTCGGCGGTGAAAGCGTCAGCAGCGAGACTGTACAACCAGACACGACCAGCGTGCTCGGCACCATCGAAGTCTATCATCGTCGACCACGCGGCTTCCCAGCTGAAGAGGTCGAATTACTGCAACGCTTTGCACAACAGGCGGGTCTGGCAATTCAGAACGCACGCCTCTTCCGCAGCATCAATCGCCTGGCACGTACCGCCAATCGCAACGCCCGCCAGAAAGAAAACGTGATGCAGGCTATCCCTGATGCCGTTATCATTCTTGATCCCCGCTGGCGTATCGCCGATATTAATTCAGCCGCCCGCAAGTTCTTTGGCTGGTCGGGCAATCTCATTGGCCTCACCATCAAACAGGCGCTCTCACGCAGTAAGGCACTCTTCCCGCCAGAACTGTCAGGTATACCCAATCTTGCCGAGGAACTCGAACGACGCGCCTTGACGGAACAGATAGATGAAGTCAAAGTCGTAGGTCCAGATGATCAAGTGTATACGATGCTCTGTTCCTATACCCCTATCCGGGATGAGGAGGGTGACCTCTTTGCCTTTATCATCATCTTCCACGATGTCACAGGGCAGGCTGAGGCCCGCGAACGCATCGAGGCCGAAGTCGTGGAACGCACAAAAGAACTGGAATCACGCAACGAAGCCCTGAAAGAAGCAAAAGCCGCCCAGGAACTCCTCCTGGAACGTCTGCCATCAGGGGTTATCCTGGTTTCAGCACACGATAATACGATCAGTGTTATCAATAGCCGCGCCGTCCAGATTTTGCAGAGCATGGGCCTTCCACTTGAACCTGCCGACGATCCCGATCTGGTGGCACGCCAAACGATTGGTCAGCATTACGAACCATTATTGCGCCAGTTGACCATCTATGGCACATCCGGCACAGAGACGCCGTTTGAGGAGCAACCTTTATATCGAGCACTTCAATTTGGAGAGTCCAGCGAAGCAGAATTGCATAGCACGCAAACAGATGGACGCCCGATCTACCTACTCGTTAACTCAGCTCCGTTGCGCTCTCACGATGGAACGATTGCCAGTGCGATCCTGGTCTTACACGGCATCAGCCGCATGAAGGCACTCGAACATGCACGCGAAGATTTCTTTACCACAATGGCCCATGAACTCAAAACGCCGTTAGCCAATATTCGGGCACATCTGACCGCCTTGCTCTCCGATGACTTACAATGGTCAGGCGAGGCCAGACATGATATGCTAGAGACCGCCGATGAGCAGGTCGAGCGCCTGGTGGGCATGGTCAATAGTTTTCTAGACGCTTCGCGTGTCGAGGCCGGGGCTTTACGCCTTGAATTTGAGGCGATCCTTTTGCCAGAATTGCTAGAGGATCTGCAAGAACGCCTGGAAGCTCTGATCACCTCCTCAGGACGACATTTGCAGATCACGCTACCAGATCAGTTACCGGCCATACGCGGCGATTACGAATTAATTCTAAGCGTGCTCATTAACCTGCTAAGCAACGCATTTCGCTATGCACCGGAAGGCGATATCGTCCGCTTAGACGTGCAATCAATCATTGAGAGAGGAGAAGAACACCCTGTAGCGGTGACGCTGAGTGTTACCGATCGCGGACCAGGTATGAGTCAGGAACAGCAGATGGAATTATTTACACGCTTCAGCACCTTCGCGGCGATGCGTCGCCCAACCCTTGAGCGGCCAGGACAACCTGAACCGGAGAGGCGTCGTGGTGGAGCACGCTGGAGTCCGGCCACCGGTCTGGGTCTCTATATCAGTCGGGGCATTATTGAGGCGCACAGCAGCACATTAACCCTTGAGAGCCGCCCTGGTCAGGGAGCTACCTTTGCCTTTACATTGCCGGTATTCGCCGCAAGCAAAAAAGAGCAAGAGAGCGAAGAAATAACCACATAAAGCAAGTTGAAGGATGCAAAACGATGTCTACAACAGCGGAGAAAAAGGTTCGAATCCTTTGTGTCGAAGATGATCCACAAATGCGTACATTTTTGCTCGCACAATTGAAGGCACGTGGTTTTAATACACAGGCTGTACGCGATGGAGCGCAAGCGATCGACCTGGCCGCAATCTTCCAGCCTCAACTGGTCTTGCTTGATCTCTCCCTTCCTTCACTTGACGGGTTATCATTTTTACGCCGTTTACGCGAATGGAGTGGAGCGCCAGTGATTATCTTGTCGGCGCATGATGAGGAACCTGTGAAGATTCGCGCCCTGGATCTGGGTGCCGACGACTACCTCACCAAGCCATTTAGCCTGAACGAACTATTAGCCCGTGTGCGCGTCGCGCTGCGTCGTGCCGAAGAAACAGCTCGCCTCCGCAGTAGCGCGACCGGGAACGAGGGGCAACGTCCAAGCTATCACTGTGGCGGAGAAAACGGTCTACAGGTCGATTTTGCCCATCGCATGGTGCGCTCGAACGGGGTAGAGGTCCATCTCACCCCGACTGAATACGATCTCCTGTGTGAACTCGCACGCAATGCGGGCAAGGTGCTGACGCATCGCGAACTGCTCCAACGCGTGTGGGGGCCCGACTATAGCGGCGAGAATACCTACCTGCGCACCTTCGTGCGCCATCTGCGACGCAAGCTCGAACCCGACGCATCACAACCACGTTTCCTGCTCAACGAACTAGGCGTCGGCTACTTCGTACCACCCCCCGATCCAGATGAGCTGTGATGATTGAAATTGAGACGAATTATGCGATATTCACAGCGTTTTCACATAGAAGAAAAGATATTCACAGGATTATCACTAGCTATTGGGTATGCTTTCCGCAAGAGATACAGGTCATCCTCTCTACGTCGTACCGGCGGCGCTCATGCACCGCAGCATAGAGGATTATGCATAGCAGAAGCAGGGCGTCAGTGACAGATAACAACGACACTGCGAACAAGCCGGTCAACGGCACTATGAGTTTGTTGGATGGAATTGCAACACAACAAATCTATACGCAGTTGCAACCTGAAGATAAACCAGAAAAGGAACCCACTATCCGTATTTTAGTGGTTGAAGATGACCCCACCCTTGCCAGACTGGAGGCTGGTATCTTAACCGCCTGTGGCTATACCGTTGCAGCCGTTCACAACGGAGAACTGGCAATTGCCGCTCTCCGTCATTCAATTCCTGATCTTGTAGTGCTTGATCTTGAACTTACCGGTAATGTACAGGGATGGGATGTCTTGCAGGCTCTTCGCGACTTCGCCTCCATACCAGTACTCCTTACCACAAGTTCAGCAACAGCCGTACGTGCATCCATACGCCTGCGCGGTGAGAGCCGCTCTACATTGGATCATCTACCAAAACCCTATCCAATGCAGACACTCTTGAAGCGAGTAGAGCGCATGTTAACGGCAGCACCTCAGTAGTTGTTAGCGAACCTGAAAGGAGTTTCACATGAAAGAAGATCGTGAAATTTTACGCAAGGGCGGTTTTGCTGAACATGAAATGAAGCAATTGAGCAAGCTTCGCAAAGACTATTCTGAGAAAGAGAAGCAGCTAGCAGCCGCCGACCACCGACGGCTCGAATTTGTACGCTGGCTGGTAAACACAGGCAAACTTTCTGAACAGATTGCCTCATAGCACTTTTTAGCACACGGCTGGAAAAGCTTTTCCGCAACCTATAAAACGATGTACCAGAGGTCATCCCTCAATGGTACATCGTCTTTTTGTTCTCTCCGTTGCAAATTTTCTCCCAATAAAGGCAGCTATATAAATATGCCTCTATCTTATGAGGGCATGCGCAGCATATCGTGAACAATGATGTCTGACATATTATCCCATGGCATTTGAGCCATCTCCTGGGGTAACGGAAGACGTGCAACAGTAGCAAGAATATCATCAACCAGCGTGGCGGGTGGATCTATATGTAATAACTGACTGAACAGTTCATCTATCTCATCTTCAGACGACATATCCTCTATATTATTGGCGAAAAGTGTTTCGATTGAATACATCCTACTTACTCCCTCTTATGTTACTCGTACCACTGTCTTCTATAAATACGAATAGCATAAGAAAAGAGTTTCAGCTTCCTTAGATTTCTTATCTAAATCACACATTCTGAGAAAAAGCTTAGGACTGGACATATTGTGGACGCCACTGGGGAGCCAGAGCGGTGCGCAGCAGAGGACGAGCACGCTGGAAGTATGTTTTCGCCGTCGCCTCTGGCATATTTAATGTTTTGCCAATTTCAGAGAAGCTTAACTGACCAGCATAACGCAACAGGACAACTGCGCGGAACTTTGGGGGCAATGCCTCGATCGCAGCACGCAATGAACTTTGCAGGTCATGACGTTCAGCAATCTCTTCGGGGAGAGGGCGCAGATCAGGCATAATAGCCAGTGGCGACAGATCGTCATCATCGCTGGCCGATTCTAGCTCAGAGAAGTGAATAGCACGTTTGCGACGTAGTTCGTCCAGGCAGCGGTTGCGCGCAACCTGGAAGAGCCAGGCTTTCAACGGCTCTCCTGTCCGCAAGGTTGGCATGGAAATATAGAGCTGCAAGAAAACCTGCTGTGAAACATCACAGGCCAGATCGTAATCACCAAGGCAATGACAGATAAAATTGAATAGAGGTACATTATAGCGGCGTACCAGCGCCTCAAAAGCTTGCTGATCACCGGCTAACGTCTGCTTCACCAACATACCATCAGTAATTTCTGGGTTCTGTATCTTTGTGCGTTCTCGTACTTGCATTGTTCACATCCTCGCTTTCTTTTGTCCTCCATAGCATAAGTTTTTCTAGTAGAAATATCAAGCGTTTTTGGGGCTTATAAGCTCTGCTGTAGTGCACTCTAAGCTGAAACTAAACTATATTAAAGCAAGGGAGGTTCATCCTAATGAAGAGGTGAGGTCGACTTCTTATCTTATTCTTATGTATTTCTTATCTTCTTTTAATTTAATCGGCTCAATGGAGGCGAGGATGAGCACTGAAACACGGTTTCATGTCTGTAATACGTACCAAAGCCAACAAAGTGATACATCCTGCACACACCAAAAATTAAGGGAAGGAAAACAAAAATGGGAGCTTAAAAGGTGAAGCATAAAGCTTTCTAAGCTTCTACTCAGGTTTCTCGCAAAGCTTAGAAGCGCCCAAAGCTCGTAGGGCTGAGCAAACGGTTGATAAATTGATTGGCGACACGCTTATCCACGCGTTTGCCGATGCGAGCCAGCAGGACATTTGCAGGCTCCATACTGACATTCGGTTCGGTGGTTGGATATTCCACAAAGCCTTGCGTGCCAAAGAGGTGCGCAATCAACTGACGATAGCGATAGAGCGATATATCGAGGTCTTCGGCATCCCAGTGCCAGGAGAGGCCAATGGCGAAAAAGATCATGTCCTCTAGAGCATCCAGTTCCAATGCGAAAGAAAGCATGGTACGTGCAATCCCTAGACCACGCCAGTTTGTACTGACCTCGATGGCGACCTCATATAAATTGTCGATCCCCTCCCACCACTCGTCTGAAGGGGCAATCGTGACCTGTCCAACAATATCGCCTGCTGGTGTATGGGCCAACGTCAACGCGCAGTCAGAGCTGCGGGAAATATCTAGTAATAGTTTATGCTCTCGTTCAGGCAGGCGCGCAAAAGCGTGCAGGCCAGGATCGGACTTGAGCCGCTCCACCAGTGAGGGTGGGCAGAAATCGCGCAAAAGGATCGCTCCCCTGGCTGTATCTAGCACTTTTGTGCGTGATGGTGATGCTTCCTTGTTCATATGGAGGAGATCAAAAAGATCTGAGAGGGGCGAGCGCTGACGCTGGGTTGGAAACGCATGCCGCAGCGGCGATGGAACGATCAGATTACGCAAGAGCGCAACCGTCTGTCTATTCGCACGTGCAATCTCCCAACGGCGCGGCAGAGGTGGAAAGTCTTCTGCACGATCCATGAACGTCGTTGGAAAGTCTGCCGGTGAGACGGGTTTTCCCATCAATTCCTGCGCAACCTCATCCTGCTCATGAGTAGTGAGCCAGACAGGACGCCAACGCTCAATCCATTTCTGAGGCAAAGAGGTCGGCACATCCTGCTCGGACATCTCGGCCCATAACAGACTCCAGGCACGCGGCACGACACGATAGAGATCATAGCCACCCCCACCAAGCGCGACCCAGCGTCCACTGCAATATGTATGCACCAGCTCATGAGCCAGCTTCATCTGAGCTCGAATACCACGCATCGTCAGGCTCAGGTGCGTTAAAGGGTCCCAGGCGTGGGTATCGCAACCATGTTGGGTTACAATCACATCGGGGGCAAAGAAGGTAACGACTGGAGCAAGCACAGCCTGCATGGACTCACTATACGAATCATCCTCTGTAAATGCCTCAAAGGGCATATTCACCGCGTAGCCACGCCCACTCCGATTGCCCAGTTCGAGGACATCGCCGGTGCCGGGGAAAAGATAGCGTCCCGTTTCATGCAATGAGACTGTCATCACCCTTGGATCATCATAGAATGCACGCTGCACGCCATCGCCATGATGCGCATCAAAATCGATATAGAGTACCTTGGCTTCCGTCGAGCGGAGGATATGCGCGATAGCCACAGCGGCATCGTTATACACACAGAAGCCCGATGCACGCTCAGGCCAGGCGTGATGCAAGCCACCAGCTGGATGAAATACATGCAAAGGTCGATCCTCTTCATCCACAAACGTTCCACCCTCAGGCAGACCCATTACCGCACTTAACGCAACCAGCGTGCCGCCGGCAATACCAGCAGCAACTTCATGCATAGCGGGCAAGGCAGGTGTATCGCCATCGCCAAAGCCGTAGCGTAAGGCCAGTTGCGCCAGTTCAGCATGTTCTTCAGGGGATAGAGTCCCATCGTCAGGCGTGCTCAAACGTTCTACAGCCGCAATATAGTCCGCAGTATGCACCAGGCCAAGTTCCTCATTGGTCGCGGCGCGTAGAGCCAGGCGCGTCTGCTCGTTGTCCGCATGCCACAGATCAGTAGATTCCAACAGGTCGATCAGCGCCTGGAGACGTTTAGGATTGAGCGGATGCTGCGGCCCAAAGTTATAGTTCAATTCTTCCGTTGCAAAGAGCAGACGTACTTTGTGCTGTGTAGAGGGTTGACTAGCCATACATCTCTCCTTCGGCGAACGGGTTTCCAAAAGAAAACTGAATATTCTCAGCCTTCAGACGCAGCAAAAGAGGGGTGGGATTAATCGTTCCCAGACGCAATGTTGCGACACGCACGGTCCCATCTACATCAGGGGAGGCGATGACGCTCCGCACATGCATATGCAATTCGGACGCCAGCAGCAGGACACGCCCAAGGGTCGCGACATTTCCAGATGGCAAAAGAATATCCAGTTGCATCCCTGGTTCCAGAGCACCCATTACGCGAGCAAGGGTGAGCAAGAGGTCGCTGCGTGTGAGCAAGCCAACCAGCAAAGCCCTGTTCTCGTCCTGCACCAGACCATAATCGACCACGGGCAGATAATTCAGGTTACGATCAACCAGCATCTGGGCGGCGGCGGCAATACTTGTTGTTGGCGTCACACGCAACAATGCACGATGCATCACGTCCCCAACATGCCGCTCCTGCCAGCGCTGCTGTGGATCATCGGTCCCTTCCTGTTGCGCCAGAGCTGCGGCGAGGTCGATATCTTGCGCAGTAAGCAAGCCTTCCAACAAAAGAGCTTTGTGCGGCTTCTCCTCTGAAGGGAGCACATTCACCGTCCGGGCAACGGGGAGATGATGAAAACCGTGTTGGCGGAACAGATTGGCAGCATGAGCCAGGGTATCGTCGGGAGTGACGGTGATCAATTTTGTTGTCATAATGTCATGTACGATGAGCATGTGTATACTCCCTGCTGCTGCTATGTCTGCACATCTTCTTGCGATCACCTATCGACTTGGAGAATGTATTCGAGATATCTCCGTTTTTATGATAGCATATTGTGCGAGGGATGAGCATTGGCTATGCTCACAATGCGATCTCAATTATTGCTTCCACGCATAAACCAGGGTCAGGTTAATCGCACAGGCCAGCGCGAACACCACGCTCAGGATGGGCTGGGAGGCGGCGAAGAGGGCAACAACAGCCGAACCGAAGAAGAGCACGCGCAGAATAAGGAACTGGATACCGTGCAGATGCCAGACGGATCGTGGTGCTCCGAACAAAGCCCACACCACCACAGCCAGTGCCGGAGCACCGATGCCTAGTCCGAGATGGGCAAGCATTCCCTGTCCCGTGTGGAAGCCCCAGTAGCCGAGCGCCACCAGCACACCCAGTTCAAGGAAAAAGGCCAGTGCCAGGTTTGCATTTTTGGCAGATGTGAGAACCATTGCTATACCTCCTTCGTTGGATGGCCCAGCCCGACAATGAACATGGTGATGAGCCATTGGAAACTTGCATCAAGGTCTATCGGCATGGCAAAGCCACCTGCCATTTCCAGAGAAATAAAACCGTGCACAATGCTGCGCAAACCACGAATGGCATGAATAGCGTCTTCCTCACTCAGTTTGTAGGGCGCAAGCACGGCCCGGATAACATCGACGATCTGTCCGGCAACGTTCTGGACCTCCTGATCGAGTGGCGCGGGCGCTTGCAAGGTGAGAGCATAGCGTCCGGGGGCTTCCTGAGCGTAGGCCCGATAGGCGTTGGCAAGTGCGCGAATGGCCTCGGAGCGTGATTTTCCAGCAATTGCACGCAGGATGCGATCAAGCAGATCGTGCAAACAGTACAGGGCAAGTTGGTGTTTCAAGCCAGGAAGTCCTGCGATGTGGTTATACAGGGAGGGGATACGAACCCCTAAACGCTCAGCAACATGGCCGAGCGTGAGTTGTCCGATGCCCTCTTCATCCACCAGCTTTGCCGCCGCCTCCACGACGGTTAACTGGTCCAGCCCTGCCCTATGAGACATGCGACGGCTGCCTTTCTTCCTTTGCCTGTGATTGCTCTATCACACCGATGGCCCGTTGCATGGCAGACTGCGGGAGACTGAGCACACGTCCATGCCCTACGGCCAGCAACGATGGCTGATAGCTCAACAGTTTGCGTGCACTCTCCAGGGCTAATCCTTTATGCCAGGTGGCAAGCGCGGGCAAGGGAAAAAGGATCTTGAATGTGCCTGAAACAGCTACCCCGCCCAGGGTCTGGAAGGCATCACCAACGATCAGGGCACGATCCCTGGTATCAAAAAAAGCGACATGGCCGGGTGTGTGTCCGGGAGTGGCAATCACTTCGAGCGAGCCGATCCGATCGCCCTCATGCAACAGTTGTGTTGGCTGCGTCTTGCAAATTGGATAGCCGCCGCGCAGAGGCACCTGCGGCTCGGAGGCATCCAGGCTCTTATCACCGGCCAGAAAACGTGCGTCACGCTCACTGATAGCAACCTGTGCATTCGGCAAAGCATCATGCAGGGCATCTAACGAGCCAACATGATCAACGTGAGCGTGGGTTAGCAGGATGCGTGCAATCGGGAAGCCCAACTTTTGCGCAGCTTGTATGATCGCCTGCGCCTGACCACTATCGGCGGTGTCGATCAACGTAAAACCATCATCCTCGCCCACCAGGTAGCAGTTGATGGCACCAAGATGGGTCAATTGAAAAAGGTTGTTGCTGGAAGCTGTAACTTTCATTTCATCTATCCTTTATACTAAATCATTTAGCTATTTACTAATATATTTCCATTTTAAACTAAATGATTTAGTATGTCAAGGGGAGGTAGGGGTAGTTATTTGCTACAGGAATCTGAATACGAGGAACATACCTGCTGTGGTTGCACCCTGGCGGCAGTATAGTATAATCGTTCCAACAGCATACATAACAATAACGATATCAATAAGAGGAGTCCAAAATGATTGACAATGAAGACACTCCCACCACGCCACGCCCCCTGTTTCCCAAAGAGGACGACAGTTCCGCAACCATACAGGTACCCGCAATTCCTTCCGAGTCCAGCGAACAGAACAATGGAGGCGCACCCTCTGAACCGATAAGTAATACAACCGACCAGCCTACCACAGATACACCAGGCGAAGAGGCCGAGGAGACAACTCCCACAGCCAGTGCGACCGAAGAGGCTGTAACACCAACCATACAAAGCACCGATGCGACTGAAGAGGCTGTAGCTCCAACTGAGCACAGTACCGATGACGTTCCACCAGAGCAGGAAGCCGTGCAGCCAGCATCTCCTACTATTGCGGTCCCGGCTGCTGCTCCAATAACGCCTGGATTGCCCTATGCAAGCGTTGAGGATCTGCTGGCTTTGCATATCGTGAGTGATCCACAAATTACACCGGACGGCACGTTAATCGCCTTTACTATACTGGAGAGCGATGCAACAACAAACACAACAAGTAGTTCCATATGGCTCGTGAGCAGTAGCGGAAGCAAAATACAGGCTCCGCGTCAGATTACGAGTGGCGAATACTTCGATACGATGCCGCGCTGGTCACCTGATGGAAGGACGCTGGCCTTTTTGAGAAGTCGGCATGGGGTCACCCAGATCTACCTGCTCCCAATGGGTGGCGGCGAGGCCCGGCAGATGAGTACGCTCACACATGATGTCAGCGAATATAGTTGGCGACCCGATGGGCGAGCACTGCTGGCCCATAGCGCCTGGGGTCCCTCTGACGAACATGCACCATCCAATCGAGGTGAGAGTGAGGTCTTCACACGCCTGGACGCTCACTGGAATGGGGTAGGATACAAGCAGGGACGCTATCAACAGCTCTGGCTGCTTCCTCTGGAAGGTCCGGCCACACGCCTGACTTCGGAGCCGGTCGATCTGGAGCAATCCTGCTGGTCACCGGAGGGAACGGAAATTGTGTTTTGTGCCAATCGGCGCTCCGATCCTGATCTGAGCGCCAGCCGCGCCCTCTGGGTCTTGACCGTCGCCACAGGCCAGATGCAACGCCTGACACCTGAAGAGGGCCTGGCACAGGTTCCAGCATGGTCACCAGATGGGCTTGCCATTGCTTACCTCTATACCGGGGATCAGACCGAAGCAGGCAATATGTCTCCCTGGCTTGTACAGACCGATGGCAATGACACAGGCCATCCAATCGTTCCTGGCGCGGAAGAGATGACCTGCCAGACCTGGGTTATCGATGAACTCAGAAGCGAATGGCTCCCTCAGTTACAATGGTATCCCGATAGTAAATCGCTACTCGTCCCGGTCCAGGAGCGTGGGCAGATCCATTTATACCACATCGATTGTGAGCAGAAGCAAGCGACACGCCTGACGATGGGCAATGGGCGCTACCTCAGCCCACAACTCAGCAAGAATGGGCAGACGATGGCTCTGGTACGCGCCGACTGGTTTACGCCCGGCGATGTCTGGAGCATGGATAGCACAGGCAAAAATCCACGCAAACTTACAGGCGTCAACGATCCATTCCTGAGAAGCCATCAATGGATACGACCACGACGTATTACCTGGAAAAGCTTCGACGATCTGGAGATCGAGGGCTGGCTCTATATGCCGAATCTGGCCGCGAATGCAAAGGCGCCCTTGATCCTTGCACCCCATGGTGGACCTTCGCTGGCCTGGGGTGATGCCTATGTGCACGAGTTCCAGGTGCTTGCGGGCCGTGGCTATGCGGTCCTGGCCCCTAATCCTCGCGGCAGCGCAGGATATGGAGAAGCGTTCTGTCGTAAAGTCATCAATGATTGGGGCGGCGCAGACTTTCGCGATCTGATGGCCGGTATTGATTTTGTGCTGGCGACCGAGGCAGTAGACGAACAGCGCCTGGGGATTGGTGGACTGAGCTATGGAGGGTATATGACCAACTGGGCCATTACCCAGACAACACGCTTCAAAGCTGCCGTCAGTCGCAATGGCATCAGCTCTATTGCCAGCGCGACGTTGCTTTCAGACCAGATCGTCTGGTTCAATCTATCCATGGAAGATCCAGCGCACCAGAGCGAGCGTTCGGCGCTGACCTTCGTCGATAAGATTACCACCCCACTGCTCATACTGCACGCCGGAGATGATCTGCGTTGCCCTTTCAGCGAAGGGTTCCAGTTGTTTGCAGCGCTACGCAGACAAAAACGCACCGTCGAGCTGGTACGCTATCCCGGCGTGAGCCATTTGATGGATTGGCCCAATGGGAGTACGCCACAGCAACGCGTAGACCGGCTGCGGCGCACAATACAATGGTTTGTCCACTTCTTACGCTAAACAGACATCATTTAGAGACGAAGATCTGCACGATGTAGAACACCGATGCAGCCGCCAGAAAGAAGCCGTAGCCTCCCGTGAGCGCGCGCGAGACTACGGATGCTCCTGCACGCGGACGAATACAATACAAAGCGGTCCGCGCGGTAACCAGGAGAATGCCGAGTAGCAATAGAAAATTGAGCACCCTGATGGGAAATGCGCCATTGAAGAGAGCAAACGTCAGAACAATAGCTCCAAAAGCAAGAAGAGCGCCAAGGATGTCCAGAGCGGCAGCACCCATAAAGAACATTTCATCAAACGTGTGTGAAAGCAACCTGGGAGTCATACGTATAATGATAATCAAGCCACCCACATAGGCAATGATGCTCATCAGCACCCATAGAAAATTCTGCATATATTTGTATTCCCCGTATAATTTTTTGTTCTATTTTCACCCGGTGGTATTGTACCACGTTCCTCTCAGACATGCACGGGATTAGCAAACGGACAGGTACCCATTGTTGTTCGTGCTGGCTGACCATAGTGCAAGAAAAGATTTAATTTGTCTTATGGTTAATACATACATATATAGAATGTATTAACCACAACAAAAGATGCCTGGGTAGGTAAAAAAGGTATGTATTCAACATAGCTATTTTCCGGCGAGTGTGCTACAGTATACTAAGAAAACAGAGTGATGCGAGGTCAGGCACTGATGGCAGAACTGGTCTGGAAGGGCAAACATCAGCCCCACAACGAAAATGTGTTCACCTTTCAGGGGCAATCGATCCTTCAGAACTCGCCCCAGCAGTTGATGACCAGGGCCTATTACCCTGAACAACAAGGAGAGCCTGAAGTCCCTTTCTCATTTTCGCATGAGTGGCAGAATCGCCTCATTCAGGGAGATAAACGTGAGGTGTTGCCGGCACTGCAACGCGAATTTAGCGGTGCTATTGACCTCATCTACATCGATCCTCCCTTTATGACGGGGCGCACATTTAACAGTGGCACGCAGGTCGCCTACAGCGATACCTGGAACAACGACCAGGATAGTTACCTGCAATGGCTCTACGAAACGCTGCATCTCCTCTATACCCTTCTGACCGTCGATGGTAGCCTCTATATTCACCTTGATTGGCGTGCTACCCATCATGCCAGGCTTATGCTGGACGAAATCTTCGGCTCTCAACTCCAATTGGAAGGAGCTGGCTTCAAAAATGAAATCATCTGGTATTACCAATCGGGTGGCCGTTCAAAAAAGTATTTCGCACGCAAACACGACAGTATCTTACTCTACACAAAATCGGGGCACTACTGTTTTCAGAGCGAAAGAGTGGGTATGCGTCGTGGCACCCAGAAACGCAATCACATGCGAAAGGAGGTAGGAGTCGATGGCCGTATCTCGTGGAGCATCCGCTCGGCGGGACGCATCTACACATACAGCGAAGATAGCACCATGTCTGTGGAGGATGTCTGGAGCGACATCAGTCACCTGCACCAGCGTGATCCCGAACGAACGGGATATGCGACACAGAAGCCGGAAGCGTTGCTGGAGCGCATCATCCAGGTCTCTTCAGAAGAACATGACCTGGTACTCGACTGCTTCTGCGGAAGTGGAGTTACCCCCGTTGTTGCGGAAAAGCTAGGACGCCGCTGGATCGCCTGCGATCAAAGCCCCCTGGCCATCACGACAACGCGCGACCGCCTGTTAATTGCCCAATCAGTGCAACCTTTTGCACTGCAATACGTGGAAAAGACAGACGATACTCCTCCTATTCTGTAAGGAACACATTCAACAAGCGCGAGAAAATCGCACTCTATCTACAATGCCTGGCACATATACAGGCAGCATAAAAGGCAGACAAGAAGAGAAACTATGCTTGAATTACTGGAACAACTATTCAGACAGGTCCGCTCATACGCACAAGCGGAGAGGTACGACCGGCAACAGGTCTATCAAGAGTCACCAAGACATATCACGATGCAATTCGATCGTGATGCCGAAGATATGATCATTAATGGACTCATCGAAAGTGGGATCGGGTTTGAGGTGACGACCGAAGAAAGGCCGACCTTCTCCACCGCACCTGATCCTCAGTACCGCATCGTCATCGATCCAATTGATGGTTCACAAAATATGTCGCGTGGCCTCATGACCGCAGCTATCGCGCTGGCGGTTTTGCCCATCGATGCGCCCGTCCTACCAGAAAACGTGCAATGGGCACTGGTGGGTGAACTCTTCAGCGGCGCAGTTTATCAGGCAGCCCAGGGCAACGGCGCGTTTCGCAATGGACGACGCTGCCAGGTGAGCTCGGTCAAACATATGAAGGATAGTCTGATTGGCCTCAACCTGGATGGCAGGAATCATCAAGCTCTACGGGCACTTCTCCTCGAAAAGCCCGCGTTCGGCAGTATACGCCGAACTGGGAGCGCAGCCATCGATAGCGTCTACGTTGCCAGCGGAACCTACGACGCCTATATCGATGTCGGTGAGGTAGTCACAGGCGAATCCTTTCTCGCATCATTGAGCATCGTCCTCGAAGCAGGCGGCATCGTGAGCGATCAATATGGCAAGCCCTTACAACCAATCCGAAACCTGACCGATGGCTACTCTATTGTCGTCGTCGGCACAAAAGAGCTGCATAACGAGATTCTCGCCAAGCTGCATACAGGCAAACAGGTGTGAGCTAGTTCATAGGAAAAGCCTCATATAGACGTTATACTTCTTGCAAGAAAGAATATAGGCCTTCACCATTTCCGAGAACATACCAGGGCGAGTTGTATGCTGAAGATATCACTAATTTCTTTGCAAGATATAACCTATAGAGGCTTTTCCCATGAAGCAGCAAAAATATCGCAAACGCAGAACATATTCTGTGACACTGATGATGAGCGGACTTGTCCTTGTTCTTCTCCTGTTAAGCGCCTGCGGCAACGCAAGTAGCAATGGAACAGGTAATACCAATACCGGCACCGCTCTTCCCACACAATCTCTTGATATGACACTACGTAATCAAGGCACGCTACAACTACAAACCTTCCAACAATGGATTCAACTGATCAAACAATATAACGGCAATGCTTCTCTCTATCAGAAACAGTACGCTATAGACCAGCAAGCGCTGCAAAACGCAATGGCTACCTCAACCTATCAAGCTGCACTCCAGAGCCTGAAGACCCATGTCGTTAGTGTTCAGATGCCCGCCATGCAGGACGAAGGCCAGCAGTTACAACAACAACTAAAACAAAAAGTGGCGACCTGGGGCCAGCAACATCAGTTCCACAATAGCTTTGATAACAAGGACTATCCGCTCGGCTACGAATACGGCGACAATGGCATCGGAAGTTGGGTACAGGATGATCTAACAACAGGCAAAACGGTGGCCGGCATGCAACAGACGATCGAAGATCTAAACATGTACCTGTACAACTTCCAGGCGATGACGGAAAATGCCAATGATCCCCTGCCATATAACGCGGTTCATCAGACCGATCTGAAGATCATGCAACATGATGGTAAAACAAGTGGGAAAGTCCTGATCGTCTCTTTGCACGAACAGGCCATGCGTGTGTATGAGGGTGGCAAGCTGGTCAATGCATTTCTCGTGACCACGGGACGCCCCGACCGGCCGACGCCTCCGGGCGCCTGGTGGATCGAGGGGAAAGAGTCGCCCACGGTCTTTAAATCTGGCGTGCCAGAGGGCTCGCCTACCTGGTATCCCGACACGCCTATTAATTATGCAATGCAGTACCACAGCAATGGCTACTTCATTCACGATAGCTGGTGGCGCGACGATTACGGCCCAGGCACCAATTTCCCCCATGTTGACTCCAGCGGCGATACGTTTTCATCGCAAGGCTCCCACGGATGCGTCAATCTCTCGAAAGACAACGCGGCATGGGTCTATGGCTTCGTAGATCTCTATACCAGCATTATCATTTATTAAAAAACGTAGCAATACTCATTTTTTGACACAACTTGATACATGTATTCTTATCCATTTCACCTCCGCTTGTGTTATTATGCACGTGGCATTTGTAATAGTCGATGAAAGGGAAAGAACATGTCACAGCAGTATCCACCTGATAATAACGACCAACCCTGGAATAATCCTCAGCAACCTTCTCAACCCTGGAATAATCCTCAGCAGCCTTCTCAACCCTGGAATAATCCTCAGCAGCCTTCCCAACAGTATCCACCTGATACTGGCAACCAGCAGTGGAATAATCCTCAGCAGCCCTATTACCCACAACAACCTTATTATGCACAACAGCCACCCAGGAAACGCCCGAAATGGCCCTGGTTCGTTGGTGGAGGCTGCCTGGTACTCGTGCTGATAACCTGCGGTGTGCTGGTAGCTCTCGGCAAATTTGCCGCGACGGCGACACAAGATGCTCTGCCAAAGGCTATGGCAACCATGCAAGTTGGAATACAGGCAAGCGTGACCCCATCGAGTGTCAGTGCACATCACAAAATAAACGAGACCGTAAGCGCGGATAACCTCTGGGAGGTGACCGTCACCAAAGTCTCCACCAGCCAGGGTACGGCACTTGCGACCCCTCAGCCCGGCAATACACTGTTCCAGGTGGAGGTCACAATGAAGAACATTTCTGGGAAACAACAGACGGCATCGAGCCTTATTCAATATAGCCTGCGCGATGCATCCGGACAAAAATACACGGAGGACTTGCTGACGGGCAAAGTCGGACCGGAAGGATCAGTTGCCGCAGGCGATTCCCTGAAAGGGATAATTACCTACGAGGTACCCCAAAGTGGAAAATCATTCATGCTGGACTTCACCCCAAATTTTACAGGCCAGCAGGTGAGTTGGGATCTTGCGCTATAGCGCTCCAATTTTTCTAGACATATAAAAAATGATGAGGGGAGGACACATGTGGCATGTGCTACTCCCCCATCATCCTCAGCAGGTGCGTTCTTTCAACGATTCCAATAGTGTAGGACGCACTCTTGCGAACAGAAATGCAAGCGTGTCCCCTCTGGACGCACCGCACAACCGGCATGGACCTTATTCTCACAACGGAAATTAGCGCACGACAACAACACATCCCCTTTTATAGTTGCACACACATGACAATCGGTCGCAGCCTGTGTGGCGGAAGTTTTGTTCTCTTGTTCAACGGTAACGGACATAACGATAAGCTCCTCTAAAGACTTCGATTTTTATACGCCGATTATTTTCGGTCTAATAGAAAGAGAGTGTAGAAGGAAAATGCGGGTAATGCAACATGCTACGCACGAAATTGACATTAGTCCTACCATTACCGCCACATGGCTCCGCATCCATCAGGGGCACCATTCAGGGCTATTTAAAAGTCGTCCTTTCTCGCGCCTA